>NZ_CDWRCK010000313.1:0-4171 GCF_977927595.1 Frankia sp. CcWB3 | reverse complement strand
CAGACCCTAGGCGGGCGGGCCGCAGGTCCGTCGGCTGGCCAACCGCTTCTTCTTCGAGCGACTCCTGGTGAGTGTGGTGGACGACGAGGTGACCGTGACGGATGCCGCCCTACACGAGCCGATGGCGACCCTGCTTGATCCGGCGCTGCAAGCCCGGTTGATCCGAAACGGCACGAACCCCGGCCGAGACGCCCGTGGCGGTGGCCCTGGTGGACCGGGCGCCACGGTCGATCTTGGCCGGGGTTCAAGAGAGATCTATTTGGTGCGGGAGGGGGGACTTGAACCCCCACGCCCGAAGGCGGCAGATCCTAAGTCTGCTGCGTCTGCCATTCCGCCACTCCCGCGCGACCTCCAGAGTAGCGATCGCCTCACCTGGGGGGCGCCCCGCCTCCCGTCGGGTCACGCCCCGCATCCTCACCAGGACCGCGGACAGCCGTGGACAGCCGTGGGCAGCCGTGTGTAGCCATGGAGGCTGCCCCAGCCCGGCCACGAACCTTCGTATTGGGCCATTCACGGGGTTCACCGGTATCGGCCGGGTTTGGCGGACGCCAGGCCGGACAGATATCGGCAGTCCAGAGGGCTCACGCCGCCGGTCACCGAGACTCGTCCCACGGTCGTCGGGACGACAACCGTGAGAGGGCCGTTGTCGTCAGCCTGACTCGTACGGGCATCCGACCGGCGGCAGGGTTGTTTCGCGCCGGTTTGGCCAGGACGACTGGGAGACGATTCATATGACCCTCACGGAGGTCCCGCGCTTCGCCCCCGCCGGCGTTCCGCCCCCCGCCGACATTCCGCCCACCGGCGAGGCACCGGCACAGGTCGAGAGCCCGCCGACCAAGGTCAGGGCCGAGGCCAACGTCAGGGCCGAGGCCGAGGCCGGGAACGAGGCCCCACGGCTGGTCTGCCCCGGTCCCCGCCACGCCGCCCAGCGTGCCCTCCTCGAACGGAACCGGGCGTTGAAGCTCATCGACACCGGTCGGGCGACGACCGCGGCCGTCTGCGCGGTCCGTGACACGGACCTGCGGGTGAACGGCCGGCCGGTCGCCGAGGTTCATCTGCTCATCGAACGCCCCGGCGCGTGGGGCAACGTGTACCCGGTGGTGCGCAGCACGGTCCTTCCCGACCCGGACATCGACCTGAGCGAGGCGGCGACGGCCTCGTCGGGCCGCCCGCGTCGTATCCCCGTGCTGGTCGATCCGCGCCGTCCGGAGAACGTGCTGCTGGGCTGGGATCTGCGACCGGCGAGCTGACGAAGCCGTCAACGAAGCGATCGACGAAGCCTGCGGGATGGGCCGGCCAGGCGCCTCAGGGACGGTCCCGGTCAGGCGGCGGCGAGGCCCAGGTCGCGCAGCAGCTTGGCGACATGACCGGTCGCGCGGACGTTGTACTGCGCCACCTCGATCGTGCCGTCCGTGCCGATCACGAACGTCGAGCGGATCACGCCGACGGTCTTCTTCCCGTACATTGTCTTCTCGCCGAAGGCGCCGTACGCGGCGAGCACCTTCCGCTCCGGGTCGGAGAGCAGCGGAAACGTCAGGGCTTCCGCGTCGCGGAACTTCACCAGCTTGGCGGGCTTGTCGGGAGAGATCCCGAGCACGTCGATGCCGGCGTTGCCGAGCTGGGCGAGGCTGTCCCGGAAGTCGCAGGCCTGCTTCGTGCACCCCGGGGTCGACGCGGCCGGGTAGAAGTAGACGACGACCCGCCGTCCCCGGTAGGACGCCAGGGACACCTCGTTCCCCTCGGAGTCGGGCAGGGTGAAGTCGGGTGCGACGTCGCCGGGGACCAGACGGGCGGCGTTGGCAGTCTCAGTCATGGTCCGAAAAGTAGCCGTGGCCTGCGCAGGACGGCAAACCCCCCAGCGGACAGATCCCCAACGTGGCGAGATTCGGGGGACCAGGGCACGGTCTGTGCACCATGGACCGTGTCTTGGTCCCCCATCTGCTCAGGCTGCTGCGTCGACCGCCGCGCGGAAGCCCTCCGGGGTGAGCTGCTCCCCGGACAGCCGCTTGCCGTTGACGAAGACGGTCGGCGTGCCGGTAACGCCGGCCTTCGATGCGTCCTCGTCGACCTTGGCGACGTACCCGTCGTAGGTCCCCTCGTTGACCGCTTTCCGGTACGCCTGCGAGGTCAGCCCCGCTTTCGCCCCGAGCGTGATGAGCGTGTCGTTGGTGAAGCCGCCGGTGCGCTCCTCGGGTTGGTTCGCGTACAGCACATCGTGCAACTGCCGGAACCTGCCCTCGTTGGCGGCTGCCGCCGCCGCGTTCGCCGCCCGCTTCGACTCCGGCCCGATGAACGACATCATGTGATAATCAATCTTGATTTTTCCGTCGTCGAGGAGCTTGTCGATAGTCGGCCCGGTTGTCTTCTCCAGTGTCCCGCAGATGGGGCACTGGAAATCCTCGTATATGTCGACGGTGACCGGCGCGGACGCCTTCCCGACGACGATGCCGTGATCGGTGCCGGTGGCGCTCGCCGGCAGGACCACCGGCTTCGACTCCTCGCGGGAGTTCTGGACGGCAAAGCCGATCGCGCCGACCAGGACGAGAACGGCCAGCACCACGCCGGTGATGATGCCGCGCTGCCGTCGCCGTTCCCGCGCTGCCGCCGCGGCCCGCGCCGCCGCGGCCTTGGCCCGTCGCTCCTGTCCGCTGGCCGCCTTGCCCCCACCTGCCGGGGGGGTCGCGTCGGGCCTCGCGGCGCCGCCGCCCGGGGCCCTACCGCCGGTCGTCAACGGTGTCTTCTTCGACTTCGAAGCCATCAGCGGTACTCCCGGAAAGATCGTTCACCGGTTGGTCGAGGAGGCAGTCCACCGCCAGATAGCCGCTCGGCCGCCAGGCCAGCAGCCCGGCGGCGGCGAGCAGCAGGCTGTCGCGGATCAGCTCGGAGGTGTAGTGCGTCGGGGCATCGGCAGCGAGATCACCCCCGGAGGAGAAGCAGCCGCAGTCGATCCGCAGCCCCCGGGCGGCGGCCGACGCGATCGCTGCGATGTAGACGGCGAACATCACCGCGGACACGACGGCGGACAGCCGCACGGCGAGCCCCACGACGAGCAGCATCCCCAGGGCGATCTCCAGGAACGGGACGCCGTACGCGATCGGCTGCACGAGGGCATCGGGCAGGATGCGGAACGCCCGCACGGAGCGCACCATCCCGTCCGGGTCGTTGACCTTCAACAGCCCGGCGACCAGCCAGACCACGCCGAGGCCGAGGCGCAACACCGTGGAGACGGCGCGACTGGCCGGCTGCATGGGGGTGACAAGGCTATAGGTGATCGGATTCAAGTCCGTGCTTCTTCTGATCCGGACCGCTCGGCGGTCAGCTTGGGCAGGTCGTCGATGTAGTCCTGGACGCTGGTCCCCGCCAGGTACAGCGCGCGGATCCTGTCATCTCGAGAGAAGACGATGACCTGGGCGCCATGGGTGACCAGAACGGAGCCGTCGGCCTGGACCTCCGGTTTCTCCAGGGGAACGCCCAGGGCCTCGGCCTCGGTACGGATCCGGTCGAACGGACCGCGGGCGCCGATGAAGGTTGCGTTGAACTGCTTAAGCCAACGACTGAGGACCACCTCCGTATCCCGATCAGGGTCGGTCGTCACGAAGACGACTGTCACCTGGTCACGCACGTCCGGTTTCACCTCGCCGAGTGCCGACGCGATGTCCGCCATCGTGGTCGGGCAGACGTCCGGACAGTGGGTGTAGCCGAAGAACAGCATGGTGATCTTTCCCTGCGTGCGTGCGCGCAGGTCGAGGGGACGGCCGTCGGTGTCGGTGAGGTTGAGGGCCGGCTTGGCCAGCCGCCTGGCCGGGACGGTGCCGTGCAGGCCGCCGTTGTCGCCTCCGTTCCCCGCATCGACGATCTTCACTCCGGTGTCGGTTCCCGAGCCGGCGCAGGCGGTGAGCAGCGCCATCGAGGAGGCGACCAGGACCGTGGCAATGGTTCCGGCCAGTGCCGGACGGCGCCGCGGGGAGCGCGACGGGGGGAACTGCCCGGGCGGGGAACCGGCGCCGTGACGGGAACCCGTGTCGTGACGAGGATGGTGGACCAGGGACATGACGCTCCAGGACAGGGCCGGGCAGGACGGACCGGGGCCACGGAAAACGTGTCCGTCTGACCGCAGCAGGCGCTAGGGCCTGTTTGGGAAGTTCATCGGGGCAGCCATTCGTTGACCGCG
>NZ_CDWRCK010000312.1:0-4187 GCF_977927595.1 Frankia sp. CcWB3 | reverse complement strand
CCCCCACGCCTTCAGCAACCGGTTGCTGAAGGCGTGGGGGACGTGGGTGTCGAACTCCGCGACCTCGCCGGGGGTGGAAACGATGTCGTGCTCGCCGAGCTGCAGGCGCAGCCGTCCGGACAGGACGTAGAACCATTCGTAGCCCTCGTGGGCCTGCCGTTGCGGTTCGCGGGCGGGCCAGTGCGCCGGGATGGTCATTTTGTAGGCCTGCAGCTCGCCGGGTCGGCGGGTGAGCGGGATGAGCGTCATGCCGTTGCGTTCGATCGGGCGGGGGTGGATGCGCGGGTCGGCGGTTGGCGTGCCGACCAGCTCGTCCAGCGGCACCTGGTGGGGGCGTGCCAGCGGCAGCAGCAGTTCCAGGGTGAGCCGGCGCTGGCCGGACTCCAGGCGGGACAAGGTGCTGACCGAGATCCCGGTGGCCTGGGACAGCTGCGGCAGCGTCACCCCGCGCCGGTGGCGCAGCGCGCGTAGCCGCGGGCCCACCGCCGCCAGGACGCCGTCGAGGTCGGGCACATCATTGAATCTACGAGGATTCCTGACGGGGTCCGCGCGACGGATGTCGCGCGGACCCTGGCCGAGTCAGCGCGCGAGCCACCCCCGGTAGGTGGTCCTGGCGATGGCGGCGCCGTCCGTGGCGATGAGGGCGTCGCCCGAGGCGGCGGCGAATATGCCGGCGCTGTTGTCGGTGACGACGGTGCGATGGTCACCGTGGGCGGCGAGGGTGATCTTGTCCAGTTCGTCGAGCGCGAAGACCTCGGGGCCGGCGACGTTGCGGGTGCCCTGCAGCGGGGTGCCCACGCTGACGTCGGCCACGGCCTGGGCGACGTCGACCGCGGCGATGGGTTGGACGCGCGTGGCGGGCAGGCGGACGGTGTTCTCGTCGGTGGTCCAAGACAGCGCCGCGTCGATGAACTCGAAGAACTGCGTGGCGCGGACGATCGAGTACGGCACGGGGCCGGCCTTGAGGATGTTCTCCTGCAGCACCTTGGCGCGATAGTAGACCAGGCCCGGCACCTGGTCGGCGCCCACGATCGAGAGGATGACGGCGTGGCTGACGCCGGCGGCCTTGGCGGCTGTGAGCAGGTTGTCCATGGTCGTCTGGAAGAACGCGGGCGAGGCGTCGTCGAAGGTCGGCGAGTTCGTCAGGTTGACGACGACATCGGCCCCCTCCATCGCCTCGGGCAGGCTCTGCCCGCGCAGCAGGTCCACGCCGGTGGACGGCGAGTGCGGCACTGCCTCGTGCCCGCTCGCGTTCAGGATCCGGACCACCTTCGATCCGATGAGCCCGGTCCCACCGATGACAGCGATCTTCATCTTCTTGGCCTTCCGGTTTCGCGGAGGTGAAATGTCCGAGTATGTGGGTACGACGGGGCGGTCTAGCTGAGCTCACGGTCAGTTTGTGCGCGAGGCTCGGCGGTTCTTACGCCGGACGAGCTCCTCCTCGTCCACGAGCGAAAGCATCGGTTTGCCCGGTTCGCAGAGCATGGTGACGGTGAAGCGCACGGGGATGTCGTCGCGGTTGTTGCCGTCCTGGTAGTGGATGACGTCGCCACCCGGCTCCCAGAACGGATCGCCGGCCCGGACGGCACGCGCCGGCTCACCTTCGAGCTCGAACACCATCTCGCCGTCCAGCACATAGCCGAAGGCCGGTCCGGTGTGCCGGCGCGGAGGGGTACCAGGTGATTTCCCAGACCTGACCGGTCGCACGCCAAGGCTCAGGAAGAGACCGCTGACGCCATGACCGAGGCCAGCAGAAGATCAGCCGCATCGAGTCAAGGCGCCGACACCGATCTCCGGGCGGACCGCCAGCACGATCACCCCGGGAGGGAACCGGAACCTCGCGAACTCCGACACCGGCAGCGGCGGAGCGACCGCACCTCGAACCATCACCTGATCATGCCCAAGTACCAGCACGCAGGTCCCGCCTTGGCCGCATGCAACAGAGCCGATTGACCTGTGGTTTGGCCTTTGCTGGTCGCGTGCCCGCGCGCACCTGCGCGCGTCCCCCCGCTGGGACCGCGCTCGGTCAGGGCGGCCCCGCTCCGCCGGAGACACTCGCGACCGCCTCGGCCTCCGGCATCGCTGGCTGGGGGGTGAAGAGCACCGCGGTGCGGGCCGCCGTGCCGCGCGCCCACCGGCCGGTGGTGAGCACGTCAAGCACGGCGATGGCGAGCCCACAGCCAACCATGATCCACCAGGCGGGCGCGCTGGTCGGGTCGATGGTCGTCACGCCAGGACGGCCCGCAACGTGATGCGCGGCTACCGAGCCGAAGATCGCGACGCCGAGCGCCATGCCGATCTGCCGGCTGGTACCGGAGACCGCTGCCGCGACGCCGGCTTGGGCGACCGGCATCCCGGACACCGCGATATTCGTGGTCGGTGCGTTGACCATCCCAAACCCGACGCCGAAGAGTACGTAGGCGCAGATGACCGGCGCCAGGCTGGTCTGCGTCCCCAGGAGGGATAGCAGGACGCCGCTGGCCTGCAACGCCATCCCGGCGGTGATCAACGATGGCCGCGGCCCGTGGCTGGCCACGAGCCGGCCGGAAATCGGCGGCGTCACCGCCGCGAGGGCCGCCATCGGTAGCGTCAGCAGGCCGGCGTGCAGTGCCGAGTAGCCGCGCACGACCTGCAGATAGAGCGTGTTCAGGAAGAGGAAGCTGCCTAACGCCGCGAAGGCGCAGAGCGCGATGACGGTGGCACCGGCAAACGGATCGCTGCGGAAGAACCGCACATCCAGCAGGGCGTCCTGGCGCCGCGTCTCGCACACGACGAGCCCGGTCAGGGCAAGGGCGGCGACGATGAACATGACGATCGTCCGGGGGGCCGCCCAGCCGGCGGCCGGCGCCTCGATGATTGCGTAAGCGAGGGTGCCGAGGGTGACGGCGACGAGCGCCTGGCCCGCCGGGTCGAACCGCCGGGCCCGCGGCGCCCTCGACTCGGGCACGTACCGGCCGGTGAGCACCATCGCGACGATGCCGATCGGCACGTTGATCCAGAAGATCGACCGCCAGCCGACCGTGTCGACCAGCAGGCCGCCGAGAACCGGTCCCAGTGCCATGCTCAGGCCGATCACCCCGCCCCACATGCCGATCGCGCGCACCCGCTCCCGGGGCTCGGTGAAGGTGTTGGTGATGATCGCCAGCGCGACCGGGTTGAGCATCGACCCGCCGACCGCCTGGATCATCCGGAACGCGATCAACCAGCCAAGCCCAGGTGCCAGGCTACATAGCAGCGACCCGAAGGAGAACAGCGTCAGCCCGGTCTGGAACACGCGCCTGCGCCCGAACCGGTCGCCCATCGAGCCGGAGAAGAGCAGCAGGCTTGCCAGCACCAGGCCGTAGGCGTCAATCGTCCACTGCAGCCCGGAGTCGGCGGCATGGAGGTCGTTCCTGATCGACGGCAGGGCGACGTTGAGGATCGTCGCGTCCAGCGCGACAATGAACAGGCTCGAGCAGCAGATCACCAGCACCACGTGCCGCCGGCCCTTGCCCAGCTCGGGCGGCATCGACGCCATCAGCGTTCCGATCGTTGTAGGACGCAAAGTAGGCGAGGTGAGAGCGCCTCATAGGCGACTCCATTCCATTGGCGGTTGGCTCTCCCGCCCACCGGCAGGGCCACGATCTGACCGACCGCGCCCACACCGCCGCCGGCCCTCTCCCTGACGACCTACGTGACATTCTCATAACAATACTGACTCCTCGTGGTTGGCCGGAATCTGTAGTTAGCCGATTACGGTTGCTGCTGGGTTGGTGGTGACTGGGAGTGGCCGGGTGGGGCGGGCGTAGGTGACGCGGCGGCGGACGTCGCTGACGGCCCTGTTGGCCAGATGGACGACGTGGAACGGGCCGACGGCCAGCGCCGCGGGTGGCAGCGCCTCGCGGGCGGCGGCCTCGTTCTCTACCCCGACCCACGGCTACACCAGCCACCACCAGGCATCATAGAAGGTCAGCGGCCAAATACGCCGTCCGGCGAACCGCGAAGAGCCCCAATACCCTGGGCGGCGGGCACTCACTTTATCGATGTCACGAGCATCGGCTTCGATTGGATGAGCTTATCGCCATGCCGCTCGCACGCTCAGTTGGTCTATTCTGTTGGCGGACGTCCCGGCCCTAGGGCCTGTTTGGGAAGTTCATCGGGGCAGCCATTTGTTGATCGCGGCGATGGTGGCTGTTGCTTCGTAGCGG
>NZ_CDWRCK010000311.1:0-4191 GCF_977927595.1 Frankia sp. CcWB3 | reverse complement strand
GCCCGGCGCGGCCCACAGCCATGCCCGTGAACCGTCACCTACAGCAAGATCACTAAAGCAGGTGAATGTTTACCCACCGGCATCGTCGTCACGACCAGGCCGGTGGTGGCCTTCGCGTCGGCGGATCGCGGCGCGCACGTGCCCACGAAGGGCCCCGTCGCGGTGCGGCTCGTCGATCCGGTACCGACTGTCGGCGCGTACGCGGTCTGGCGTCCGGATCCGCAGCCCGTCGTCACGGCCTTCCTCAACAGCCTCGACGCCGCCGGGCCGTTCCTGGGCCCGCCGTCCCTGGATCCGTCCAGGTCAGACGAGCCGGCGACCGGCCCGGCACCAAGGCCGCGGAGCACGCCCGCGGCCCTGACCTCGGTGACCGCCGGTGCGTGCTCGCTGATCCGGCAGGCCTGAAGACCGGCACGTTTGAAGATCGGTGCTCCTGAACAATGGATCGATCAAAGAAAACCATCGTGGCCAGCTCCACAGCGACGTCCGTACCCATTTACATGGGCTGGAAAGACGGTTAGCATGAAGAAGCGGCTGGGCTTGTCCCGTTCCACTCGCGGTGCCATTCGGAGCGATGGGGCGATGTCGGAACGTCTTTGTCATCGTCTTTTCTGCCGCATTTAATAGGGGATTTTTCGTCGACCATCCGGGCTGATCTATGCGTGTCCGGGAACGGGGATCAACTGTGAACATTCTGCGGGTGCCCGGAGGTACTGAGCTGCCCGCCGACCGAGGGTTGGCCGCCGCCGTCCTTACTGAGGTCGCCACGGTCGCCGACCGGCCGGTCCTGGCCCGCCAGGTGGACGGAGGCTGGCGCGATGTGACCGCGGGCCGGTTCTGCTCAGACGTCGTGGCCGTCGCCAGGGGCTTGGTGGCGCACGACGTCGGGGTTGGCGACCGGGTTGCGATCATGGGTCGGACCGGTTACGGCTGGGCCGTTGCCGACTTCGCGATCTGGAGCATCGGCGCGGTCACCGTCCCCGTCTACCCGACCTCCTCGGCCCACCAGGTCGACCACATCATCAGTGACTCCAAGGCCTCGTGGTGCTTCGTCGAGACACCCGACCACGAGCGCCTGGTCCTGTCCGCGGGTCTTCCCGCGACGCACGTCTGGTCCCTGGACGAGGCTGTGTCGGCACTCGGCACCGCCGGTCAGTCCGTCGCGGAGTCCGAGGTGCTCCGGCGCCGGGACGCGGTCCGGGCCGACGACCTCGCGACGATCCTCTACACCAGCGGGACGACCGGCGTGCCGAAGGGCTGCCTGCTGACCCACGCGAACGTCTTCTCTGCCGCCGTCAACTCGGTGGAACGGCTGGACTCGGTGATGCGTCCGGCCACCGGCTCGGCCAGTACCATTCTGTTCCTCCCGCTCTCGCACGTGTTCGGGCGCGTAACCATGATCGGGTGCCTGTGGGCCGGAGTGCGGACGGCCCTGCTGCCGGACCCCGGGGGCCTCGTCGCGGCGCTGCACACCTTCCGCCCCACCTTCCTGATTACTGTTCCGTCGGCGCTGGAGAAGATGCGCAAGGGCGCGCGGGCGGCGGCGGGCGGACTCTCGGGGCGCCTGTTCGCCGAGGCCGAACGGACCGCCTGCGCGCTGGGTCGGGCCCGGCGTGGGCAGGGCGGCCTGGGGCTCGTCACGCGGCTTCAGGCCCCGCTGTTCGACCGGCTGGTGTACCGCCGGTTGCGCGCGGCGTTCGGCGGGCGACTGCGGCACGTCGTGTGCGGGGGAGCGACGCTCGACCCCTCCACGGCCGAGTTCCTCACCGGGGTCGGGGTGTACGTCCTCGGCGCGTACGGGCTGACCGAGGCGTCGACGGCCGTCAGCATCAGCGATCCCGGGCTCGACCGGCCGGGCAGCACGGGCCGTCCGCTGCCGGCGACCACCGTCGCGATCAGCGACGAGGACGAGGTCCTGGTGACCGGGCCGCAGGTCTCGTCGGGCTACTGGCCGGATCGGACGGGCGTGCACGAGCCGTGGTTGCGCACCGGTGACCTCGGTCGGCTCGACGACGAAGGGTATCTCCACATCACCGGTCGGATCAAAGAGATCATTATCACTACCGGGGGGGAAGAACGTCTCGCCGGCACCGCTGGAGGACCGCATCCGGCTGCACCCGCTGGTCAGCAACGCCATAGTGATCGGGGAGAACCGGCCGTTCGTGACGGCCCTCGTGACCCTCGACCGGGCCGCCGTACAGGCCTGGGCCCGGCGGGGCGGTCACGAGCTGGACGAGGCCGCCGCCCACACCGACCCTCGGCTGGCCGCCGAGGTCAGCGCCGCGGTCGACGCGGCGAACGCGCAGGTCTCGCGGGCCGAGTCGGTGCGGAAGTTCCGCCTCCTGAGCCACGACTTCACCATCCAGGGCGGCCAGCTCCCCCCGTCGTTGAAGCTTCGCCGTGCCGTGATCGAGGAGGAGAACGCCAAGGAGATCGAGGAGCTGTACGCGTCCTGACCGCCCGGCACTGGCCCGGCACTGACGTCCGCCCGCCTGGATCTCGGCGCATCGAAACGGAGCCGCACGTGGATTCCGCCGCACCGCCCCTGGGAGCACCGGGTCGGCCCGTACAGTCCGACCCGGGCATGGAACCGCCCGACCACACCTGGCTGCGCGGCCTGGTGAGCAAGGCGTTCACTCCGCGCACGATCGAGGGGATGCGGCCGCGGGCCGAGCAGGTCGTCGACGACCTGCTGAGCCGCCTCATCCACCGGGGCCTGACGTCGCTGCCGCTGAGCCTCACTCCCGGAGGCGTCGCGTGAGCATCGAGACGACCGACCCGACGGCGGACAGGCGGACGACAGCCAGGCAGGGGGTGGACCGGCAGGCGGCGCGGCAGGTGGTGGTCACCGGTCTCGGGGCCACGACACCGCTCGGCGGCGATGTCGCGTCGACGTGGAGTGGCGTGCTGGCCGGCCGGTCCGGGATCCGCCGGCTCGATGAGCCGTGGGCGCAGTCGCTGCCGGTCCGCATCGCGGCGCCGGTGGCCGTCGAGCCGCCGCTCGGCCGGGTGGAGGCACGCACGCTCGACCGGGGGCAGCGGCTCGCCCTCGTCGCCGCCCGGGAAGCCTGGGCCGACGCGGGCACCCCCACGCCGGAGTCGGAACGTTTCGCCGTCGTCGTCGGCTCCGGGGTCGGCGGCCTCACCACCCTGCTTGACCAGTACGACGTGTTCCGGGAGCGCGGGGCGCGCCGGGTGTCCCCGCACCTGGTGCCGATGCTCATGCCGAACGGACCGGCCGCGGCGGTGGGTCTCGCGCTCGGTGCCCGCGCCGGGGTGCACGCTCCGGTGAGCGCCTGCGCGTCCGGTGCGGAGGCCATCGCCACCGCGGTCGACCTGATCCAGGCCGGTCGGGCGGATGTCGTCGTCGCCGGTGGAACGGAGGCCGCCGTCCATCCGCTCCCGCTCGCGGGATTCGCGCAGATGCAGGCGCTGTCCCGCCGGGAGGACCCGCCGGAGTCGGCGTCCCGGCCGTTCGACAAGGCCCGGGACGGATGCGTGCTCGGCGAGGGTGCCGGGATGTTCGTCCTGGAGGCCGCCGAGCACGCCCGCGCTCGCGGCGCCCGGGTCTACACGACCGTGGCCGGCGCGGGGGTCAGCGCCGACGCCTATCACGTCGCCGCCCCCGACCCGACGGGAGCCGGGGCGGCGCGGGCCGTGCGCCGGGCGTTGCACGCCGCCGGTCTTGACCCGGCGGACGTGGTGCACGTGAACGCGCATGCCTCAGGGACACCGGCTGGGGATCTCGCCGAGAGCCGCGCGCTGCGCGGCGCGCTGGGCGCGGCGCTCGACGGTGTCGCGGTGACGTCGACGAAGTCGATGACCGGACATCTGCTGGGCGCGGCCGGCGCGGTGGAGGCGGTGCTCTGCGTGCTGACGTTGCGGGAGCGGACGATCCCGGCGACCCGCAACCTCGAGGCGATCGACGACGAGATCACGCTGGACGTGGTGACGATGGACAACCGGCCGATCCGGACCGGCGCGGCGCTGTCGACGTCGTTCGGCTTCGGTGGCCACGATGTCTGCCTCGCCTTCATCCCCTGGCCCTAACATCCCCTGGCCCTGACCGTCGGTCGCCTCGCCGTGGTCGGTACGTCTGGCCCGAGCGGACACCGGGCGGCCATGGCGGGACCATCGGGTGCGCACGATGCTCAGAAAGTCGCCATGCACATGTTGCCAAAGATCCGACTA
>NZ_CDWRCK010000310.1:0-4194 GCF_977927595.1 Frankia sp. CcWB3 | reverse complement strand
CGTCGGCGACGGGCACGATGGCGACGCCCGCGACACCAGGGTGGGCGCGCAGGTGGTCTTCGACCTCCTCCGCGGAGACCTTGTCTCCAGCGCGATTGATCACGTCCTTGAGCCGGCCCTCCACAACCAGGTGTCCGGGAAACGGGGCTCACCTCACGGACCGCTGGACCCGGCTGGCCAGCCGACTCCGGAACGCTCCTCGCGGTGGTCAGCAGACGACTCTTCCGGCGAGCAGGCTCGCCCGGAAGGCGGCGAGGTCGGCCTCCGAGTCGTCGTACCGCCAGTCACCCTTCACGCCGTCCTTGATGTTCATCGCCGTCCAGACGAACCCCAGCACCTGGGGGTGGCTCTGCAGCCAGCTGCCGAACGAGGCGATCCAGCTGGTCTTGTACTGGTCCCGCTGGGCGCCCACCTCGGTCAGCAGGACCGGCTTGGCCGATAGCGCGGCCAGTTGGGCCATGGACGGGTCGTACGTCTGCGCGGCGGAGCTCTCCTGCACGCCGTACCCTGTCAGACCCATCAGGTCGACCCACTTGTCGCCAGGGTAGTACTCGGCCAGCGGCGTTCCCGACGTCCCGCGGAGCACGTTCGGCGACCACACCCACAGCGCATTCGTGACGCCGGCGTCTCGGAAGAGGCCGACCACGTGCTGCCATGCCGCCACGAACAGCGCCGGTGTGTTCGAGCCAACCGACGCCCACGGGTACCAGTAGCCGTTCATCTCGTGGGCGAACCGGATCAGGACGGGGCGTCCGTACTTCTTCACTACCATCGCGATGGCCCGGTAGTGGTCATCCCACCGGCCCTCGATGGTCTTGTCGAGCGTGAAGTCGCTCTGGTTGACCCCCTTGTCCGGGTTCCACGGCTCGACCGTCACGATCGGTGTCACCGGCACCGCGCCGAGCACCGTTGGGTCCAGGCCGTGGGCCACGGAGACGAAGAACTGGGCCATCGCCGGCAGGCAGCCCGTCGTGCGCGCAACCTCGCCCAGCGACGCCTGGCTGATGCCGGGCACCGTGACGCCGAACTGCGGACGGGTCCTGAACACGGTTTCGACGGTCGCCCGCGACGGCTCGGCGCCGCGAGCGGCGCCGCCGGTGGCGCCGCTCGGGGACACAGGTTCCCGAGACGGGCCGTCGCCGGGGGAGCTGCAGGCGAAAACCAGTACGCTCGCCGCCACCATCAGGCAGACGGCAGACCGCCGTCGCATCAGCGCCTCCCCACCAGGTACCTCGGCCGTCTGGCTGGTACGTCCGCCGAACAATGACCGAAATCCAAACAATGACTGAAAAGTGTACAGGCGTCCTGAAATACGGCCTTGGCGCACCTCGTTGGCGAGGCTACCCGACGCCCGGATTCCACCGGGACCGAAGTCAGGAACGCGATGTGCCCGCGGTCTGGCTTGACTGGAGCAGAGGTCCCCGCGACGGTAGCTGTACCTTGGTGACCAGCGCGTGTTCGAGCGCCGGCCCGAGCATGACCGCTGCCGTGTTCGTGATGTGGGAGTCGTCGCGGTACAGCAGCACGCTGCCCCGTACGGCCGGGCAGGGTCCGGTCCCCGGGCACAGGATGACGTTCAGGTCGACCGCGCTGACCGCTGGTTCGCGGCCCTCGACGACCGCCTGCAGCAGCGGGTCGCGGGGCAGTCCGGAATCCCGCGGGAACGAGCACGACCGCCAGTTGTCGATTGCGCCGGAAATACACGCCGGAATGTCTTCCGGTGGATGCGGGGTGTCGACGATGTAGACCAGCGGAGCACCCAGGGACGCGAGCCGTGCGATCGTGTTCCGCCATCCCGCCACAACCTTTTCTTCGTCGCCGGTGTACCGGTTGTACGTACTCAGGAAGATCACGTCCGGCTTTGGTTCCGCGGCGAGCCGGCGAAACGTGTTCTCTCGCCAGGTGTCGCACTCGGTGAACTCCCGGCCGAGCTGCTCGCTGCGGACCGAGATAGCGGGTAACGGGCAGCCGACCTTGGTCAGCACCTCCACCGACCAGTCGCTGCCGCGGGCCATGTGGTAGACCGCCCCGAACCACTGGGCGGCGTGCGAGTCCCCCAACAGGACCACCCGGCCGGTGGCGCCGTCGGTGTTCAGCTGGCAGGGCGGGCTCGTGGTCTGGCGGGGACTTACCATGCAGCCGTCCGGAAGCCGCGGCAGGTCGTCGTACGCGGACCAAGGCGCGGGCGTCACCGGGCCGCTCAACAGGCCGCCGGGTTGGTCGAACGGGTCACGCACCACCGTGGCCGCGGGCAGGTGCGGCAGCACCGCCACCGTGTCCCGGCCACCGCCCCGCATCCGCTGCAGCGCATCGGTGCCGACCAGCATGCCGGTGGCGGCCGGCAGCAACGTCGCGGTGACGGCGATGGCGAGGCCACGACGCCAGCCCGACGCCGCGACCGCCGAGAGCCGCACCGGACGCTCGACCAGCCGCACCGACAGCTCGGCCGGCACGGCGCAGGCCGCGACCGCTGCCGTGCGCGCCTGCCAGCTCAGGTCTCCCACCCGCGCCTCGACCAGGACGAGCACGGCCCAGTGCCACAGGTACAGGCTGTACGACCGGCTTCCGATGACGGTCAGCACCCTGGTCCCCAACAACCGGCCCGCACCCGCCCGGAGGCTGCGGTGTCCCGGGTGGACGCCGGTACCCGCCGCGATGACCGCTGCCGCGCCGAAGGTGGGCAACAAGGCCGCCGTGCCCGGGTAGACCGTCACGCTGTCGTAACTGACGACGGCGGCCACCACCGCCACGCACCCCGCCCAGCCGAGCACGATCCTCACCCCGATGACGGTGCGGCCGCGGTCGAGTCTGGCGAGCGCCGGCGCGGCGAAGGCGAGCAGCGCACCGACGCCGAACTGCCACGCCCGGGCCGGCGAGCCCAGGTAGGCGACCGGCGTCTCCACCAGGGTCCAGTGCAGCGACAGCGCCAACGACAGGGCGACGAGCCCGAGCGTGACCGGGACCGCGACGGCGGCCAGCGACATCGTGGCGCGCCGGGCGAACAGCACGACGAGCAGCAGGAGCAGCGGCCAGACGAGGTAGAACTGCTCCTCCACGCTGAGCGACCAGAAGTGCAGCACCGGACTGGGGTCCCGACCGCTGGCGAGGTAGTCGGTCTGGTTCGAGATGAACCGCCAGTTGACCAGGTAGACCGAGGCCGCCGCGACGTCGTGCACCGTCTCCGCCTGGCGCAGCGGCGGCATCGTCAGCCAGCTCGCCACGGTGACGAACACCAGGACGACGCAGGCCGCCGGCAGGATGCGCCTGGCCCGGCGCGCGTAGAACCCCGCCAGGCTTATCCGACCGGTGACCTCGGCCTCCCGCACGAGCAGGCTGGTGATGAGGAACCCCGAGACAACGAAGAACACGTCGACCCCGATGAAGCCGCCAGCGGCGTGGGGGACCTGACCGTGGTAACACAGCACGGGCAGCACAGCCAGGGCGCGTAGCCCTTCGATGTCGGGGCGGAAGCCGAGCCGTTCCTCGATCCGCACCAGACCCGGGTGGGGTCGCCGCAGCGGCACGGTGACCGTGCCGTCCGTGACCGCGCCGTCCGTCGTCCTCATGGTCCTCATGCCGACCGCTCTCATGGCCCGCCTGGCCTGATCAGTGCCATAGCACGGTCGGGTCGACCCAGCCGGTGGCCAGCAACGCGATGACCGCCAGGCCGACGGTGATCGCCAGCCCGTCGGGCCAGCGCAGGTGCTCGGAGGCCGGGAAGTCCAGGTCGTCGTCGTGACGTTCCACGTCGCTTCACCCCTGGCGCAGGGCCGCGCTGGCGGGTGGAGCGCCGTGCGAGGGCGAGACCGGTGCGCTGTTGGCCGGCGCGTTGTGGGCCGGCGCGCTGTAGGCCTGCGGACCGCCGGTCCATGCCCGGACCACGGAGTCGGGCTGAGACTGCCTGGCGCGGTGCCTGCTGCGTGCCGGCCGGTCGCCGCGCCCCACGAGCAGGCGGCTAAGCTCGAACAGGAGCGGGATGCTCAGATAGCTGTGGCCGAGCTGGAACAGAATCATGAGCCAAAAGTTTTCCCAGCCGAACCGCCAGACGTCGAGAGCGATGCCGATCCATGTCGCGCACGTCGTCAACAGCAGCCAGTAGAAGGCGGTCCGAGCCACGCTGCGGACCAGCGGGTTCCCCCCTTTGCGCACGGAGCCGGTCGCCACCCAGGATGCCGTGCGACCACGCACCATGCC
>NZ_CDWRCK010000309.1:0-4287 GCF_977927595.1 Frankia sp. CcWB3 | reverse complement strand
GTCTGCTGCGGAACGTGTCATGTTGGGAGAGCGTCTCCGTCTCCGAAACCGATCTCACGCCCGCCTACTCCGTGTGTGCGCCGACCTCCAAGACCCACAAGAGCCGTGCTTAGTCAGGGGGATCGGGTAGTGCACGACATCGTCACGAAAGGACCCTCCCGTGTTTCCGTCTCATCGCCCCAACGTCGCTTTTGCAGGGTTGACTGCTGCCGGCAAGACGACGCACGCCCGCCGGCTGGCGACGGAGCTGGGCTATGAGTACGTGTCGGCGACCGAGGTGATGCTAGAGATCTTAGGGATCGATGCGCCAGCGGAGGGGGTCTGGTTCGACAGGTTCGACCAGATCCGCACCGCCCGGCAGGGGGACGCGGCCGACATCGAGCTGGATCGGCGGCTGGAGAAGCTGGCGGCCGACCGTCAGGGCACCGTCTTCGATGCCTGGGCGCTCGCATGGCTGGCACCCGACCCGGTGGTACGGGGGTGGATCGAGTCCGACCTTGAGTCCCGCGCCCGCAAATGCCAGGTCTCCCAGGTACGCACCGCCCTGTCGCTGCACGACTGCCGCGAGCACGTCCAGGCCAAGGATTCCGACACCCGAGCCGGCTTTCTCCGCCGCCACCACTTCGACCTGTTCACCGACCGCCATCGCTATGACCTGGTGGTCTGCAACACCAACTTGATACCGATAGCCGACCGCGCCTGCGCGGACGCCGGGATCGTAGCGTTCACCCCGGTCGTGCGCGAGGCGGTGACCGCGCTCCTCGACAAGCGTCCACCGGGCGAACTTGCCACCCTGGCCGACCGCTATCCGGCGGAAATCCTGCGGATCGGGGCCGCGGGCCCCAGCACGGTTTCACGGGACTAGACGCCCAGGAAACCCCACGGCTGGAAGTCGTCACCCCCATTTCCCCACTGCTACACACCGGAGGTCACACTGTGCGTGTCGCGCTGCTCTACCCCGAGGTCTACGACATGGCCCGATTCCGGGAACGCCGCCGGGAGTTCCCTCCGTTCGGGGCTCTCTACCTGGCTGCCGTGATCGAGGACGCCGGCCACGACGTCGCCGTCATCCAGGTCCGGCCCGACCATCTGAGCCTGGACCTCACTGGCTACGACGCGGTCGGGTTCAGCCTCGCATCTTCCGCGACCTACGGATTCATGAAGGAAGCCCGCGAGCACAGCCAGATCGACCCCAGCGCGCTGGTGATGGTCGGCGGCGTGCACAGCAACTTCTACCCCGACGAATCGCTGCGCGACTTCCGTGCGGACGTGGTCTGCGAAGGCGAGTCGGAGGAGACGATCCTCGATGTGCTGGACCGGGCTGCCGCGGGCCAGCCCTTCACCGGCGTCGCCGGCACCCACTGGATCGAGGACGGGCGGGTCCGGACCGAGCCACCGCGCCGGCTGATGAGGGACATCGACCGGCTACCGCTGCCCGCCCGGCATCTGCTGCCCGTCGGGGACTTCGTGCTGGAAGACCGGCTAGCCGGCCGAGACATCCGCATGGCGCACGTGATGTTCAGCCGCGGATGCCCCTTCCCGTGCTCGTTCTGCGCGGCCGGGCAGACCCGCATCCAGTACCGCTCCGGGGCCAGCGCCCGCACCGAGTTGAACCAGCTCATCGACCGGTACGGCGTGCAGGGCTTCGCGATCGTCGACGACAACTTCATCGTCAACAAGCAGAAGGTCGGTGACATCTGCGATGCGGTCGGTGACCTCGACCTGTCCTGGTCGGCGCTGTCCCGCGTCGACACCATCGACGCGCCGTTACTGAAGAAGATGGCGACCTCGGGCTGCATCGAGATCAAATATGGAGTCGAGTCCGGAAGCGAGCAGCTCCTACGGGCGATACGCAAGAACACCACCCGCGAGCAGATCAAAGCGGCGTTCGCAGCGACCGCCGACGCGGGGATCGAGGGCAAAGCGTTCATCATCCACGGCTTCCCCGGGGAGAATGCCGAGACCACCGCGGAGACGATGAGCCTGCTGGCCGAGCTGGGATCGTCCCTGAGCCGGGTGTCGCTGTTCCGGTTCGTCCCCCTGCCTGGCACACAGGTCTACGCCGATCCCGACCGGTACGCGCTGCACGGCACGCACACCCAGCCCGACTGGGACCGCGACTGGTCGAAGTTCCACATCCACCACAACAACCGGCACTGGTGGGGCACCGCGGAGCAGTGGCAGGAGACCGAAGATTCCTACCAGCGGCTACGCCACTTCGTCGAAGACCACTGGAATGCACAGGGATGAACCCGACTCGGCCCGGCCCGTGCATGGCGGGGTGACGGACCGCTGATAGCGTGCTGCGGTGGTCGCCGTCGCTCCCCGTACCGCCGGAGCCGTCACGCTCACAGCCGACCAGGCCAGCTACTTGTGGAACTGGACGCTCACCCGGCAAGGGCTGCATCCCGATCATCGTTTGTCGTCCGTCGCCGAGATCGCATATGCCGGGCTGGGCCTCCACGCCGCGCGCTTACCCAGTCCGTTCGCGACCGTCCTCGCCCGCGCTGCCAGCCCCGAAGCCGCGACATCGCTATTCGCCCCCCAGTCGGGCCTCACCACGCTGCGGTGCATGCGCAAGACGCTGCATCTTCTACCGCTCGATCTGGCGGCCGTCGCGCATGCCGCGACCGCCCGCTACCGGTTGCGCGACGCCGCCCGAATGGCCGTCAACGCCGGTGTGTCCCAGCCCGTCGTGACCCGGGTGACCCGGCTGCTCATGCGGCTGCTCGCGGGCGGCCCGGTGCCGGTGCGGCAGATCGAAGCAGTCCTGACCGCCTGCGGCGAGCCGGTCGCGGCCGTCCGCGTCGCCGTGAAAACGGCGTGGGAACAGGGATTGCTCACCTACCTGAACCAGTCCGGTTGTTGGAATGCAGAACGCCGAGCCTTCGCGCTGACCTCCGACGTCCACCCCGGCCTGGACGTCGCGCAGGATCCCGGAAAGGCGACGCGAACGCTGGTGTACGCCTACTTCGACCGGTATGGGCCAGCGAATCTCAAGGACGCGACGTGGTGGTCGGCCCTGTCCCGGACCGCCATCACCGCCGCGCTGAACGCCTCGGATGCCGAGTGGCTGGAGGTCACCACACCGTGGAGCCCAGCCCGGGCCTACATGACCACCGCCCGGTACGAACAGTTCCTGGCTGCCGATCCCGCCGCCTACACGAGCGGGTTACACCTGCTCGCCCACGAAGACGTCGCGCTCAAGGCGTACTTCGAGACCCGAGAGAGGTATCTGGGCGGCCTACCGACAGAACAGGCGTTCAATCAGATCGGTGAAGCGCTACCCACGATCGTGCTCGACGGGCAGGTCCAGGGCACGTGGGCGTGGCACCCCGTCACCCGAACTGTCATTCCGACAGTCGTCCGCAACCGAACCGCCCTGACCCGCGGTGTCGCCGCCGCCGCCGATACGCTTACCGCCGCGCTGCGCACGGGCTGGCGCGACCGGACCCCGACCGCCGTCCGCCACGACCCCAACCAGCTCACCCTGGCCATCTGACTCTCCCAGCAACACCGGCCGGGCTCACACCTCACGCAGAGAAAGGTCCACCGCCATGCGTCCGCTGGCCGCCGGCTTTGACCTGACCGAGTTCCAGCAGTACGTCGCCGCCATGGAGAAGGAACGGGGGTTCTCCGAGCGCAGCGTCACGGAGCAGGCTCTGCTGCTGGGCGAGGAGGTCGGTGAGCTGTTCAAAGCCGTCCGCAAAAGCGAGAACCTCAGCACCGCGACAGGGTCGGTCGTCGGCTCCGTCGACGAGGAGCTCGCTGACATTTTGATCTTCGTGTGCGCCATCGCGAACCGGTGCGGCATCAACCTCAGCGATGCCCTCCTCCGTAAGGAGGCCCTTAACGAGACACGAGTCTGGGTCTCGACAGGTACGGCCTCCTGCCAGATAGGTGGTGCGGCCCGCCGCACCGGCGGCGCCACGGCACCAGGGGCGACAGGGGTCAGACGTCGGTAACTCGACGGGTGAACTCCAGCGCGGTGGGATCGTCCCCGGCCGCTCGGCTCAGAGGGACGGCGATTTCGCGGATGCGGTCCTCGACTACCGCATTCGGACATGTCTGGAGCGCTGCGACTGCGTCCAGCCCGGCGGCTCCCGCCGCGTCCAGGGCGGGCCTGTCCCCATCGAGGTGGCCACGGGCGACCGCAACATGCGCAAGGCCAATACCCTGCCAGTCGTCGCCGAACGTGGCGGCGGCGCGGGTGCCGTGGATGACCGCCATCCGTCCGCGGCCTGGAAGGTGGGACACAGCGATCGCCGTGTAGAGATCTTCCGGCTC
>NZ_CDWRCK010000308.1:0-4292 GCF_977927595.1 Frankia sp. CcWB3 | reverse complement strand
ATCTCGGGTGACGCGCTGCCGCCAGATCCGGCGCCGTCGGGGCCGCCGGACGGTACTGCCCCACCGGGCAGGGCGACGTCCCAGGTCAGCCATGCGGGCTCACCGGGCCGCCAGCCGGAGGGGATGTCCCACGGGTCGACCACCGGACCGGTCGGTTGCAATGCCAGCAGCCTGGCCAGGGCGTAGCCGAGGAGCGCCTCGCCGGGCAGGTCTCCCGGGGTGAGGGCGGCGAGATCACGTTCGACGAGACCGGTGTCGAGCCGCCCGGCGACGACGTCCGGATGGGCGAGCAGCGAGCGCAGGAAGCCGATGTTGGTCGTCACTCCGAGCAGGACCGTGCCGGCGAGCGCGGTGTCGAGACGGGCGATCGCGGCGGCGCGGTCCGCACCCCAGGCGATCACCTTGGCCAGAATAGGATCGTACGTGGTGCTCACGATGTCCCCGGCCCCGATGCCGGCGTCGACGCGGATGGCCGGCCCGGCCGGTTCCCGGAAAGCCAGTACCCGACCGCCGGTCGGCAGGAATCCCCGCCCGGGGTCCTCGGCGTAGATCCGCGCCTCCACCGCGTGCCCGGTCAGGCGGATGTCGGCCTGACCGAAGCGCAACGGCTCCCCGGCCGCGATCCGGATCTGCTCGGCGACCAGGTCCACCCCCGTCACCAGCTCGGTGACCGGATGCTCGACCTGGAGCCGGGTGTTCATCTCCATGAAGTAGAACTCGTCCGGCGCGTCGGCGGACAGGATGAACTCGACCGTGCCCGCTCCGACGTAGCCGACGGCGCTGGCGACAGCGACCGCCGCCGCCCCGAGCCGCTCCCTGGTCCGCGCGTCGAGCGCCGGCGCCGGCGCCTCTTCAACAATCTTCTGGTGGCGCCGTTGCAGGCTGCACTCCCGCTCACCCAGGTGGAGCACGCTGCCGTGCTCGTCGGCGAGGATCTGGACCTCGATGTGGCGGGGGCGGGTGATGAACCGCTCCACGTACAGGGTGTCATCCCCGAAGCCGGCGGCGGCCTCCCGGCGGGCCGACGCGATCGCCTCCGGCAGCCGGGCGGGCTCGCGGACGATGCGCATCCCCTTGCCACCACCCCCCGCCGAGGGTTTGAGCAGCACCGGATAGCCGATCTGACCGGCGGCCTCGGCGATCGCGGCATCGCTCATGCCCGGCGCCGACCGGCCCGGCACGACCGGCACCCCCACCTCGGCCACCGTCCGCCGCGCGGTGATCTTGTTGCCCATCACCTGCACCGCGGCGAGCGACGGTCCGATGAAGAGCACTCCGGCCGTCTCACAGGCCTGTACGAAGGCCGCGTTCTCGGCGAGGAAGCCGTAACCGGGATGGACGGCCTCCGCCCCGGACACCCTCGCCGCCTCCAGCACGGCCTCGATGCTGAGGTAGCTCTCCTTCGCGGGCGCCGGGCCCAGCCGCACCGCGACATCCGCCTCCCGGACGTGCCGCGCCCCAGCGTCGGGGTCTGAGTAGACGGCGATGGACCGGATACCGAGATCGCGCAGTGTGCGGATCACCCGGACGGCGATTTCACCCCGGTTCGCGACGAGCACCGACGAAAACGTCAAGCCCGACGCTCCCGGCGCCCTCGGCGGCACGACGCCCGCCGACCGGGCCGGCGTGAAATGGCCATCCGGACCGTGACCGGTGCCGCCGCCTGCGTGATTCGTGGCGGACAGATCAGCCGTGGACACCCTTGATCCTCACGATTGGTTTCCTCACATCGGATGTTTCCGCACGTCAGGATGTCCCCCTCACATCCGGAAGACGCCGTAGCCCACCGGTTCCAGCGGAGCGTTCGCCGCCACCGACAGGCCCAGGCCCAGCACCATACGGGTGTCGGCCGGATCGATGACACCGTCGTCCCACAGCCGAGCGGTCGAATAGTACGGGCTGCCCTGCTCCGCGTACCGATTCAAGATCGGCGCCCGGAAGGCGGCCTCGTCGGCCTCGCTCCAGGCGACCCCCGCGGCTTCCATCTGGTCCCGGCGCACGGTCGCCAGCACCGCCGCCGCCTGCTCCCCGCCCATCACCGAGACGCAGGCATTCGGCCACATCCACAGAAAACGGGGCGAGAATGCCCGACCGCACATCGAGTAATTACCCGCGCCGAACGAACCGCCGATCACCACGGTGAACTTCGGCACCCGGGCACAGGCGACCGCGTTGACCATCTTCGCGCCATGCTTCGCGATGCCACCGGCCTCGTACTCCCGACCCACCATGAAACCGGTGATGTTCTGCAGGAACACCAACGGGATACCGCGCTGATCGCAGAGTTCGATGAAATGGGTGCCCTTCAGCGCCGACTCGCCGAAGAGCACCCCGTTGTTCGCGACGATTCCCACGGGATGGCCATGGAGGCGGGCGGTCCCGGTGACCAGCGTCGTTCCGTACTCCTTCTTCAACTCCGCGAAACGGCTGCCGTCGACGATGCGCGCGATCACCTCCCGCACATCATAGGGGGTGCGCCCGTCCGTCGGTACCGCGGCGTACAGCCCGGCCGGGTCGACCGCCGGTGCCTCGGTCGGCTCCAGCTCCCACGGCCGCGGACCGCGCGGCGCGAGGCCCGCGACGATGGAGCGCACGATCCGCAGCGCCTGGGCGTCGTCCTCGGCCAGGTGGTCGGTCACCCCGGAGGTGCGGGAGTGCAGCAGCCCGCCGCCGAGATCCTCGGCCGACACCACCTCGCCGGTCGCGGCCTTCACGAGCGGCGGACCACCGAGGAAGATCGTCCCCTGATTCCTGACTATCACCGCCTCGTCGGCCATCGCGGGAACGTACGCGCCGCCCGCCGTGCACGAACCGAGCACCGCCGCGATCTGGGAGATTCCCAGCGAGGACATTCGGGCCTGGTTGAAGAAGATCCGCCCGAAATGCTCCCGGTCCGGGAAGACCTGGTCCTGCAGCGGAAGAAACGCCCCCCCCGGAGTCGACCAGATAAACACAGGGCAGCCGGTTCTGCAGCGCCACCTCCTGGGCACGCAGATGCTTCTTCACGGTCAACGGATAGTAGGTGCCACCCTTGACCGTGGCGTCGTTGGCGACCACCACGCATTCCCGACCCGAGATCCGGCCAATACCGGTGATGATGCCCGCCCCAGGAACCGGATCCTCGTAAAAGCCGTTCGCGGCTAGCGGGGAAAGCTCCAGAAAGGGGCTCCCCCGGTCGAGCAGCGCGTCGACCCGGTCGCGGGGCAGGAGTTTGCCGCGAGCCACGTGGCGGGACCGCGCCTGCTCCGACCCGCCGACCGCCGCCACCGCCAACCGCTCCTGGAGATCGGTCACGGCGTGCCAATGCCCCTCGGCATTGCGCCGTCCCTGTTCACCCGCGGCATCGACCCGACTGGTCAGGACCGGCGTGGCCGAGGACCGTCGGACCTCGTCGGACCGCCGACCGGCGATGGTTCCGGCGCGTGCTGCGCTCACAGTCACCCCCCACGGGTGGACGTCGGGCCCCGAAACAACGTTTCCAAGTTAACGACCGCTAACCTCGTCGTCAAGGCAGACGGCGGCGGGGACCATCGGGCAGGCGGCCGATCCCCATCGCCATTGCCGGACCTTCACCCCTTCACCGACATTCACCCACCACCGGGACCGAGACCAGGATCCGGCGATCCGAAATACACCGGCTGCTCCCCGGTGGCTAACTTTAGCGATGCCTGACCGGTGACGTCCGACCGGGACTTCTCGCCGTGATCCGGCGCGCCCCGCCCCTCGGCCGCCGGCCCGGCCTGCTCCCGGCCAGGTGGGCCCGAATCGGGAGTACGGCGCGCAGCCGTCACAGGTACATGCCGTGGCGGGCGTCCGGGGTGGTGGGCCGCGGCAGGCCGCGGCCGTCCCGCAGGGCGAACAGCTCTGCCAGCGTCATGCTCGACCGGACCCCCTCCGCGGAGCCCAGCCAGGACACCGCCTCGGTGTGCGGCAGGGCTCCCACCTCGATCTGGGCGAGGCAGCGACCGGGACGGACAACGGCGGGATGCATGCGCAGCAGATCCTCGTTCGTGGTCAGGGCGACCAGCACCTCGCGGCCCTGCCCGACCAGACCATCGGTGAGGTTCAGCAGTCGGGAGAGCTGCTGCCCGGCCGCACCCCGGCCGTCCCCTCGGATCAGGTCGTCGCAGTCCTCGATCACCAGCAGCCGCCACCGGTGGGTGGGTGGCCCGCCCATGCGGTCGGTCGCCGCGGCCTGGGCACCACGACTGTCCGCATCCCCGGACCTGGCATCCCCGGACCTGGCATCCCCCGACTCGGCATCCCCCGACCCGGCATCGCCGGACCTGGCA
>NZ_CDWRCK010000307.1:0-4362 GCF_977927595.1 Frankia sp. CcWB3 | reverse complement strand
ACAGATCCAGAATTCCCATCGCCCTCACGGCGCGTGGACAGCAGCTGATCCGAAATCGCGTTGGCGACGTCCCGAGGGTGGGAATCGATGTACCGGTCGTCGCCGGGGAAGATGCGGATGTCGAATGCTCCGCTCGTGTGCTCCGACCACGCGTAGGCATCGCGGACGGTGGTCCGCTGATCGGCGTCCCCCGCCAGAACAGTAATCGGGCATCGCACGATGTCCAACGGCCCGCGTCCGTCGACGACGTCCTCGTCCGGCCCACCAGGCGTCAACGGCACAGCGGCGTCGCCCCGCCAACCGCGGGACGGGGCAGGACTGGCGGACGCGAACAGCCCGGCTAGCGGGATCTGGGAGGTCTCCAGCCGCCGGGCGACCTCGAACGCCAACCACGCTCCGGCGCGGTGGCCAAAAATAACCAGCAGGCAGTCCGCCCACTCGGCTGCCACCTCGCGGACCGCGGGCACCACCGTGCTTTCCACCTGGCCCGACCCCGGCCGGCCGGTCCAGGTGAAGCACTGGACCGCCGCTACGGCCACGGACGGCGCCAGCAGGTCGGCGATGGTGGCAAAGGTGCGCACCCGCTGGGCCGGGTACGGGAAGCAGATCAGGCCGGCGTTACGCTCCGCCCCCACGGAAAGCGGCGCACCGTCGCGGCGCCTTCGGCCGTCATGACCGACGATCCATATCGCGGGGAAGCGTCATCGGCGCCGTCATCAGTTACCCCTGGGATTCTCGAGGGCCGCGGGGAGGAGGATTACGTCCGTCACGGGTTCCTGGCGGGGCCGGCCACACCGTCATACGTCGCCCGTTGTCGTGATCCACCATGTGGCCAGATGAAAGTGGCTTTCCAGCCGGCGGGCCCACAGGTCGACGCCTGACCGTACGCCACGCCGGACGCCGGGTGGACGGAGTCTGCGCCGCCCGGCACCACGAGAAACCTACCTCAGGGCCCGGAACGAGAGCACCCCTATCCCGGATCGAAGACGTACCGGTCCGGTGGCCCGCCCAGGGCCACCGGACCCAGGTGTCGTTTTCGAGTAACCCCAGAGCCGGGAATCCACACTTAGGAGTCGAAATGAAATAACTTGCGCGTTTCGAACCTTCCACAGGCCTGTGACCTGCGATGATGCTCTCGATCACGTATTTGTTACTTCATTACGTCCCCTTAGGGGTGGTCGCGGGGAACCTCCCGTGTCATTCTGACGTAGCCTGCCGTGCCACCGAAAGGTTGGCATTTCGTGGGATCGACTGTGGGATCCCGGCCCCGCGACGGGTACTCAACACCCGACGCCGGGCCGTCACCCGTCGAGAATGCCAGGTCGCGATGGTCCGGAAGGCACACATGGCCGTTGACACACGAAGACGCTCGCCCGGGAAAGTTTCCATCCCGCTGCCACCGCAGCACCTCGTGCACCAGCCTGGAACCCCCGAGGGTTACGTTCTGGGTGGTGGGTACGGGGTCGAGCACAGCTTTATGCTTTCCACTGAGTTGCCCGACGCCCACCCGCTCTTCAACGACAGCCTCACCTCCCTTCATGATGTCCATTTCGTCACCGATGTGGTCCGCAGAACCATAAACTTCGTGGCCGGCCGGTACTTCGGCATCCCCGAGGACCGTCCGGCGGTCTCCACCTCCGCAACGATCAACGTAACCGACCTGGCGCCTTGGCGCCGCGGCTCCGGGACCACGCACGTCGTAGTGGACATGCGGGTCCGACCCGTGGACACGGCCGACGGCATTCCCGGCGCGCTGGAGACCTCCTGCACGGCGAGCATCGGCGGCCGGTCCTGCTACACGGTGCAGGCCCGGCTTGTCTTCCTGCCGCCCGACTTCTACCGCGACCAGCGTGCCCGGGGCCGTGCCGAGAGCCTGCGGGATAGGGTTGACGACCCCTATACGGCAAAGTTCACCGGCCCGCCCGCACCCCGGCAGGACGATGTGGTGTTCCCGGATGCGGTGCTGCCGGAGGCGGTCGGGCGGACGGACGCCCGCAATGTGGTCGTCGGGGAGCCTCATCTGATCGGCAGCAAGGGTCTGCGCCTGGAGATCAGGCCCGACTCGGACGACCCGGTCTTCTTCGACCACGGAGTCGACCACGTGCCCTGTGTGCTGCTCATCGAGGTCTCCCGCCAGGCGGCTGTGCTCGCGGCGGGCGAACTGCGCGGCTTCGCCGGAGCATTCTGCGCGATCACGCACTGGTCCGGAGGATTCCGCGGTTTCGCCGAGACCGACCTGCCGCTGCGGGTCACCGCCACCCCCGGTCCGACCACCCGCGACCCGCAGGGACGTCCATCGGTGACGGTCGGCGTCGATGTCGCCCAGGGACCGCGCCGCATCAGCAGCGTCACCATGGCCGTGCTACAGGGCTGCTGAACCTGCCCGAAGCCGTTGCGCAGAGGTCCAGTGCGGTGGACGCCGCACCAGCAAGGAGTGAACGCCATGCGGTTCCAAATTCTGGGTCCGGTAGGAATCGGTCCGCACACGCCGTCGGCAGCGAAACTCCGAGTCGTCCTCGCCACATTACTGACCCGGGCCAACGAGATCGTCTCGGCGGCGAGCTTGATCGACGAGCTGTGGGGCGACGACCCGCCCCGCACCGCCACGACAACCCTGCATGTCTATATCTCCCAGCTCCGCAAGATCCTGTCGATGGCCGAAGACACCGAAGGCGCGCGGGGTGCACAGGGAACTGACGCCGTCAAGGGAACCGAGAGCAGGATCGTCACCCGCCTACCCGGTTACCTCTTCCGGGTTCTCCCGGACGAACTGGATCTGACCCGTTTCGAATTGTTGTCCGCTCAGGGGGGCGCCGCGTATGACCAGCACGACTTCGGCGCCGCCACCCGGATTCTGCGCGAAGCTCTGGATCTGTGGAAGGGGCCCGCGCTCTGCGGCGTCGCCCAAGGCCCGTTGTTGCAGGCGGCCGTCGTCCACCTGACCGAGCGGTACATGAACGTCCTCGATCGGCGGGTCACCGCCGACCTGAAACTAGGCCGGCACCGGGAACTGTGCGGTGAGCTGATGACCCTGGCCCACGAACATCCCCTTCACGAGGGCCTGCACGCGCACCTCATGGTGCCCCTGTACCGGTCGGACCGGCAGTCCGACGCACTGCAGGTCTTCGAGCGCCTCCGGCGCCGTCTCGCCGAGAAGCTCGGTACGGACCCCGGACCCGCCCTGCAACACCTACACCAGCGCATCCTGCGCTTCGATCCAGGCCTACGCGCCGATCACGCTCCTGTCGCGCCCGACGCCCGGCCAGGACCGGTACTTCATCCGCCCCCGCCCGATACCCGCCTTCACCGGACGGGGCGAAAGCCTGACGGCGGCGGAGTCGATGCTGCGAGGCGCCGGCGGTACCGCATTCCCGTTGCTGGCCATCGTCGGCAAGGCCGGGGTGGGCAAGACCGCGCTCGCCATCCAGCTGGCGCACCGGACAACCGACCTCTTTCCCGACGGCTGCGTCCTGCTTAACCTGCGGGGAGCCGAAGGACGCCCGTTGGAACCATCCGAGGCGCTGCTACGTCTGCTGCGACGTCTCGACGCAGGCCCCGCCCGGGAAGCCTTGGACGCGGAGGAACCACTCTCGCGCCGCCGTCAGCCCTCCGCGGAGGATCTCGCCGATGCACTTCGACGGAAACTGTTCCGGCGGCGGTTGCTGTTGATCCTCGATGACGTGGTCTGCGAATCCCAGATCCGTCCGATCCTCACGTCGGCGTCAGGCACGGTGGTGCTGACCAGTCGCAGGATGCTCGCGATCCCCGGCCTTCACCGGATGACACTGGACGTTCTGCAGCCCGACGATGCCGAGTCGCTGCTGCTGGCCACGGGCGGCGACCGCGTCGCAGCGGACCGCCCCGCCCTGGCCCGTGTCGCCGAGCTGTGCGGCTACCTGCCCCTCGCGCTCTGCGTCGCGGGCGCGGGGCTGGCCAGCCGTCCCCACTGGTCGCCCGCGGCACTGGCGACACGTCTGGGCGACGAGCGGATCCGGCTGAACGTGCTCGCCATCGGCGACCTCGACGTGCGGGCGAGCCTCCTGGTGGGCTATCAGGAGGCCGCCCCGGCCGCGCAGCGGGCGTTCCGGCTACTCGGTCTCGCGCCCGCGCCCGACTTCGCGCTGTGGAGCGCGTCGGCTCTGCTCGGTGTGCCACCGGCCGAGGCCGAACAGGCCCTTGAGCAGCTGACGCACATCCACCTGCTGGGGGCACGGGCGTCCAGCGGTTCGAGCATCCGCTACGGGTTCCACGACCTGCTGCGGGTGATGGCCAGGGAGCTGCTCGCCACCGAGGACACCACCTCTGTGTGGGCCGCGACGGCACGCCTGTGCACCGCCGTACTAGGGCCTGTTTGGGAAGTTT
>NZ_CDWRCK010000306.1:0-4406 GCF_977927595.1 Frankia sp. CcWB3 | reverse complement strand
CAGGCCCTAGCACCTCTGCATTGACGAGCACCGCCTGGAAGGCCCCGCGACCGCGGGCCAGCCGGGCTGACCGGTAGGTGGACGGGTCGACCATCCGCGCCAGGTCGAGGATCCGGTGCGCCGACATCTCGGCTGGGACCAGGTCGAGGACCTCGCAGCCGTGCCGACGCGCGTAGGTGTCGGCTGCGCGGCGATGCTCGGGGCCGAGACGCACTCCGGAGGCGAGGAGGAGGATGTACGACGGATGCTGCGCGTGAGGGTCGTCCGAGCCGGGCTCGCCTCCCGGATGCCCATGGTCCACCGATTCGATGACGTCGATGGCACCTACCCGGCCGCGCAGCCGGATGCCGTTAAGGCCGATCCCCACACACGCGGCTACCGGGAGCCAGCCACGACGCCTCACCATCGGCCTCCTCTGAATATTTGATCCGCATCCGGTCCGCAGTCGGGAAGCCCCCGCAAAATACCTCTTGTATCCGAATTGCAGCCGAAGCTTCACCGACCGCTCCACGCCGCGCGGCTGAACCGGGTGGCCAGGCTGAACCGGGCCGGAACACGCCGCCGGGTTCGGCCGCACCCGCCGCGGCACGGGAGAACGTCACCGCAGGCACGCCGGAGCCCTGCGTCAGGGGCGCGGGACTGGTCTGATTTTGATCGTCGGCTCTGGCGGTGGCCCGGCGGTGGGCGCGTCCTGGGCGAGGTGGTTCCAGAACTACTCGACCACGGGTTGCCGCAGGCGAGGGCCGAGTTCGCGGATCAGGGCCGAGCTCGCGGATCAGGATGCCCAGCGCCTGGGTGTGCTCTGGATCGGGCTTGGTGGAAATGCCGGCGGCACGTAGGCCGCGGACCTGGCTGAGAGTGAGGTCGGCGAGCAGGATGATCATCTTGGTGTTGTCGTGTTCCGGGTCGATCAGCGCGCGGCGCAGGTAGCGCAGCTGGGCGGGGTGCTCGGCGTACATGCGGGCGACGGCGGGGTCGTGGGCTCTGCCGATCTCGGCCGCGCTGCCCTGCGCGGGGACGCCGAGCACCGCTGACCATTTGCAAAGCCTGCCGTACCGTCGGACAGCATGGGCATCGGAGAAGCCGTCATCGTCAACACCGCGGCGACCGCGGCCTTTGACGGGCAGATCGGGTAGGTCGGCTAGGTCGGCCAGGTCGTCCCCGACACCGAAACCCTTGCCACCGCGACGAAGATCGCCGAACGGATCGCCGGCAACTTCACCGGCCACTGAGGACAGACTATGACCTACCGATCATCGTGGATGACCGAGGAGCTCGACCAGCTCCAAAACCTCACCCGCACCTTCCTGGCCAAGGAATCCGAACCCAACCACGAGCGGTGGACCGAACAGCACGCGGTCGACCGCGAGTTCTGGAACAAGGCCGGCGAGATCGGCCTGCTGTGCATCAGCTGCCCCATCGAGTACGGCGGCGGTGGCGGCACGTTCGCGCACGAGGCCGTGGTGTTGCGCGAGCAGGGCTACATCGCCGACGACTGCTGGGCCTACCTGGTGCACAGCCCGATCGTCGCGCGCTATATCAACGCCTACGGCGGCCACGAGCAGAAGCAGCGATGGCTGCCCAGACTGGCGTCCGGTGTGTTCGTCGGCGCGATCGCGATGACCGAACCGGGCACCGGTAGCGACCTGCAGGCCGTGCGCACCACCGCCCGGCGCGAGGGTGACCATTACGTGATCAACGGTGCGAAGACGTTCATCACCAACGGTACCCACTGTGACCTGCTCATCATCGTGGCCCGCACCGGCAACGCGCCCGGCGGCAGAGGGCTGTCGCTGATCGTGGCGGAAACCCAGGGGCTGCAAGGGTTCGAACGCGGCCGGGTGCTGCAGAAGATCGGCGCGATGGGCACCGACACCCGCGAGCTGGCTTTCACCGACATGCGAATGCCGGCGGCCAACCTGCTCGGTCCGGCCGAGGGCCAAGGCTTCATGCAGCTGGTACAGCAACTGCCGCAGGAACGGCTGTCCATCGCGGTGAATGCCGCGGCTGCCGCCGAACACGCCGTCGACCTGGCCATCGCCTACGCCAAGGAGCGCACGGCGTTCGGCAAACCCCTGCTGGAATTCCAGAACACCCGGTTCGTGCTCGCCGAGTGCCGTACCGAAGCGCTGGCGCTGCGCACCTTCATCGACCACTGCATCACCGAGCATGTGGCTGGCCGGCTCGACGGCGCAACCGCGTCCATGGCCAAATACCTGGCCACCGACAAGCAGTGCGAGATCGTCGACCGCTGCCTACAGATCTTCGGCGGCTACGGCTACATGACCGAGTACCCCATCGCCCGCATGTACGCCGCAGCCCGCGTCCAGAGGATCTACGGCGGCACCAACGAAATCATGAAGGAGCTCATCGCCCGCTCCCTCTGACCGGCAAGAGACCAACCACGCCCGGAGCAGGATCCACCTAGCATGCGGGGGGTTCGGGGGGCTCGGCCCTCCCGGTAGGCCTGGCGGAACGACGAGGTCCGCCCCCGCGCGGACACAACCCACCCAGAGTGGAGCGGGTGACCGGGATCGAACCGGCATGGCCAGCTTGGAAGGCTGGGGCTCTGCCATTGAGCTACACCCGCGAGGTGATCGATGCGAGCTTACCCCGTAGAATGAGCAGGCAACGCCTCGGGGCGTAGCGTAGTGGCTAGCGCGCCTGCTTTGGGTGCAGGAGATCGGGAGTTCGAGTCTCCCCGCCCCGACCGATAGCCTCGGCGTGTCACCCCCCTGTCCAACGTCGTACCAGGAGACCGCCGCGCCGTGAAGGCCACCAAGGAGACCCTCAGCCCGACCCGGGTCAAGCTCACTGTCGAGGTGCCCTTCGACGAGCTCAAGCCCTCGCTCGAGGCCACATATCGCAAGCTTGCCCGCCAGGTCCGGGTCTCGGGCTTCCGGCCGGGCAAGGTCCCGCCGCGCATCCTGGACCAGCGGCTGGGCCGGGATGTCATCCTGGACGAAGCCGTCCAGGATGCGCTGCCGCAGCTCTACTCCGAGGCCGTGCAGGCCGAGGAGGTCGACGTGCTGTCCCGGCCCGAGGTGGACATCACCGAGTTCGCCGACGGCGGCCAGCTCGTCTTCACCGCCGAGGTGGACGTCCGGCCCGAGGTGACCCTGCCGGAGTTCTCGGAGCTTGAGGTCATCGTTGACGCCGTCGAGGTCACCGACGAGCAGGTCGAGGAGCAGGTCGGCGCGCTGCGTGATCGTTTCGCGGTGCTCACGCCGGTGGAGCGGGCCGTGCAGGCGGGTGACTACGTCTCGCTCGACCTGTCCGCCGAGGCAGACGGCACGCCGATCGAGGATGCCGAGGCGACCGGGCTGTCCTACGAGGTCGGCAGTGGCAACCTGGTCGAGGGTCTCGACGACGCGATCATCGGCGCCACGGACGGCGAGACTCGTACCTTCACCACGGAGCTGCTCTCCGGCGAGCAGGCCGGTCAGCCCGCCCAGGTGACGGCGACGGTCCGCGGGGTCAAGGAGAAGGAGCTCCCGGCCCTGGACGACGACTTCGCGACCACCGTCAGCGAGTTCGACACCCTCGACGAGCTGCGCGCGGACATCCGGGCGCGCCTGGAGCAGTCGCGCCGCACCGAACAGGTCGGCCAAGCCCGGGAGAAGTTGCTGGAAAGCCTCCTGGAGCGGGTGGAGGTGCCGGTGCCTGGCTCGCTGCTCGTCGGCGAGATCGAGGCCCGTGAGCACCGCCTCTCCCGCGAGCTGGAGTACATCGGCACGGACCGCACGTCCTACCTGGAGACCCTCGGCCAGACCGAGGAGGAGTTCGACGCGGAGGTCCGCGAGTCCGCCGGCAAGGCCATCCGCTCCCAGTTCATCCTGGACGCGGTGATCGATGCCGAGTCGATTGGGATCGACCAGGGCGAGCTGATGGAGCAGATCATCCTGCGTGCCCAGCGCTCCGGGGTGCAGCCGGACGTCTACGCTCAGCAGCTTGCGCAGGGCGAGGGTCTGACGGCCCTGATGGCCGATGTCCTGCGGACCAAGGCGCTCTTCCTGTTGCTGGAGAACGCCAAAGTCGTCGACAGTGCGGGGACCTCCGTCGAGCTCGCTCTGCCGGCCCGTCCGCAGCCGGGCGCCGACGCGGACGCGGATCATGACCACGACGTCACCGTCGCGGCGGAGGCAGTCGCCCCCGGGGACGCCACGGTTGAGCCGGTTGAGCCAGTTGAGGCGAAGACCGACGGCAACGGCTGATCGGCGCCTCGCCGCTGGCGCGGTCGCGTTCCTCCCGAAGCAACCATCGGGTCATAACAGGCGCATCGTGGGGGTTGGTCACCGGATCTGTCGCTGATCTTGTGATTCTTCTGGCCCGCCGGTGATCATCGGGTGAGGAGGGCCCGTTTGCGGAGCAGGCTGAAGCTGCGCGGCCGAACATCTGCCGTTTGA
>NZ_CDWRCK010000305.1:0-4407 GCF_977927595.1 Frankia sp. CcWB3 | reverse complement strand
CCGCCGGGTGGTCAGCAATGGGGTCCGCCGCCCCCCGCGCCGGGAGCGCCCGGTCAGCAGGGTGGCCGGGTGAACCTGGACAAGGGGCGGGTATCGCTCACCAAGGGGCAGAGCGTCTCGTTGGTGAAGACCGGCGCGCCGCCGCTCACCCGGGTCCGGATGGGCCTTGGGTGGGATCCGGCCCAGCACGGGAAGTCGATCGACCTCGACGCGTCCTGCATCCTGTTCGACGAGCGCGGCAAGGACGTCGACAAGGTCTGGTTCATGTCCAAGAAGGGCGCCCGGGGAGCCGTGCGCCACTCTGGGGACAACCTGACCGGCCATGGCGAAGGGGACGACGAGACGATCATGGTCGATCTCGGCGCCCTGCCGGGGAACGTCGTCACCCTGATCTTCACGGTCAACAGTTTCCAGGGACAGACCTTCGTCGAGGTGCGTAACGCCTACTGCCGGTTGTATGACGATCTCACCGGGCAGGAGCTCGTCCGGTTCGACCTGTCCGACTCCAAGCCGTCCACCGGACTGGTGATGTGCCGGGTGCAGCGCGACCGCGGGGCTCCCACCTGGTCGATGACGGCGATCGGGGAGTTCCACGACGGCAAGACCGTCCGCGCCATGGTCAATCCGTCGAGGCAGTACCTGTAGGCAGTGCCCGTAGCCCGATCCCCGGCCCCGGAACGCCGGGCGGTTTGCCGGCGGCCCGCGCGGCGGTGTTGATCCGGCCGACCTCTCCGGGTTGTGGGATGTCCCGGGCCGGGTAACCTCCGGCCGTGAACAGGTCTGCAGGGCCGTCGTGGGCCGGTATGTTGCGCTTCGCAGGCATCGTCCGGTGATGGGCATGATCTCCCGCCCGGCTCCGTCCCGCGTCTACTGCCGCCGGCTGGCGGGCCTGCTTGTCCTGGACCCGAATGGCGACCAGGTCGGCAGGGTGCGCGATGTGATCGCGACGCTGCGACTCGGGCATGAGCCGCCCCGAGTCCTGGGCCTGGCCGTCGAGGTCCAACGCCGACCGATCTTCGTGCCGATGAGCCGGGTCACCGGGGTGGAGTCGGGCGCGGTGGTGCTGTCCTCGGCCCGGCTGAGCTGGCGGCGTTTCCAGCAGCGCCCGAACGAGACCCGGGTGCTCGGCGAGCTGCTTGACCGGCGGGTGACGCTCATCTCGTCCGGCGTCGAGGTGACCGTCGTCGATGCCGCGATCGAACCGGTTCGCGGCGGCGACTGGGTGCTAGACCAGGTGGCGGTGCGGGTCGGCCGGGGCCGGCGCGGCGAGGTGAAGACGGTCGCCTGGGACGAGGTCACCGGCTTCTCGCTGCCCGAGGAGGGGCAGGGGGCCGCGAACCTGCTCGCCGCGTTCGAGAAGCTGCGGCCCGCCGACCTCGCGTCGCTGCTGCATGACCTGTCCGAGAAACGGCGCGCGGAGGTCGCTGCCGCCCTCGATGACGAGCGGCTTGCCGACGTCCTCGAGGAGCTGCCGGAGGACGAGCAGGTCGAGTTGCTCGGGGGACTCGCCGACGAGCGGGCCGCCGACGTGCTGGAGGCGATGGGCCCCGACGACGCGGCGGACCTGCTGGGCGAGCTGCCCGCCGACGACGCGGAGCGTCTCCTGCGGCTGATGGAGCCCGACGAGGCCGCCGGCGTGCGCCGTCTGCTGCTCTACGCCGACGACACGGCCGGCGGCATGATGACCAGCGAGCCGGTCGTGCTCGCCCCGAACGCGACGGTCGCCGAGGCGCTGGCCCGCATCCGCGAACCCGAGCTTTCCCCGGCGCTTGCCGCGCAGGTCTACGTGGTGCGCCCGCCCTACGAGACGCCCACCGGCCGCTACCTCGGTCTCGCCCATTTCCAGCGGCTGCTGCGTGAGCCGCCGGCGACCCTGGTCGGTGGCGTGATCGACGTCGACATCGCCTCGCTGCGGCCCGAGACCCCGCTGGCCGAGGTCACCCGTCATCTGGCGTCCTACAACCTGGTGGCGGCACCGGTTCTCGACCGCGCCGGCCGGCTCGTCGGCGTCGTCACCGTCGACGACGTGCTCGACCACCTGCTTCCCGCGAACTGGCGGGAGCGACAGCTCGACGCGGACGTGGATGCGCGGGCGACCCCCGGGGCACTGACCCCGCCCGCCGCGGGCGACGTGGAACCAGGCTCCCGCGGCGAGGTGGGCAGCTCCCCGGCCGCACCATGAGACGCCTGGGACGCCTGGGACGCCGTCGGCCGCGAGGCGCCCGCCTCGATCAGCCGCGGCTGTCCCGGCGGTCCGCCCTGCGCTCCGCCTACGAGCCGGGCGCCTTCGGGCGAATCGCGGAGCGGGTGGCGCGTTTCATCGGCACGGCCCGGTACCTCGTTGCGCAGAGCATCGTGATTGTGCTGTGGGTCGCCTACAACATCATCGCCCCGCAGTCCGCCCGGTTTGACAATTTCCCGTTCATCTTTCTGACGTTGGTCCTGTCGCTGCAGGCCGCGTACGCGGCACCGCTCATCCTGCTGGCGCAGAACCGCCAGGACGACCGGGACCGCGCGAACCTCGCCCAGGACCGCGAGCAGACCATCCGTAACCGCGAGGACACCGAATACCTCGCCCGCGAACTGGCCGCGATGCGCATCACGATCGGCGAGCTCGCCACCCGGGACTTCCTGCGTTCGGAACTGCGGGGGTTGCTCGCGGAGCTGGAGGGGCCGGACGGTGACCGGGCGAAGGACCGGGAGCGGGAACGCGATCGGGAACGCCGACGGCGGGAGAGCGAGCGTTCGTTACGTTCGCCGCGATGACCGGGCCGGTGCGGTGGGCTGGTGCGAACGGCGGCCGCGCGCCGCACCGGCGGGTGCCCGGGTGCCTACCGCACGGTACCGCGACAGAGCGTCAGTACCGCCATCGCCATCTCGACCCCGCGAGGCCCCAGCTCGTCCGCCCAGATCGCGATGATCTCGTTCTCCCGGGCGTGCTGGATGCGAGGCCCGCCCTCGGCCGAGCGCAGCGCCTGGATCTGCTGGGACAGGTCCCGCCGGGTTGCGACGAGATCACGCAGCTGAGCATCGATGTCATCGATGAGCTGTCGTCCCTCGTCGATCGAGGCGATGGCCGGCGCGGTGCTGGGGGCATCGACGACGTTTTCCACAAGTGGGCCTTTCGGTCGGAGGCCCGGCGCACCCCAGGCCGAGACAACCCGGAGGCGGACCGGGCCTGGGTCTGGCGCTTGTGCCGCGTGAGATCAGCGGCGGAGCGGGGACCGTGCCCGGTCCCCATAAAACAGCCGCAGCGACGTGCCGTGACCTGTGAGTCGGCGGCACGTGAATCGACTGCACTGCATGGCAAGAGCATGCCAGCCGCGTGCCGATTCGTCCAGGCGCCTGATCTCTTGGGTAGCCATCCACCCCGACTCTTGGGTAACCCCACCCCGACTGATCCCTCACCTTGACTAATCCCTCACCTTGACTCGGGCGGCGACGCCGCCCGATCAGGCGTCCGGTAACCGAGGCGAGGCCGGTGAGACCATCGGATAATGGCGCAACTGGAGCTCACCGGCATGCCCCGCCGGCTTTTTTCCTGCACGCCGTCGCGGCTGGCCGCCTTCGAGGACTGCCCCCGCCGGTACCGGATGACGTATCTGGACCGGCCGCGGCCGCCCAAGGGGCCGCCCTGGGCGCACACCTCCTTCGGTGTCAGCGTGCACAACGCGCTGCGACGCTGGTGGGAGGAGCCGATCGAGCAACGGGCCCCGCAGCGGGCCGCGGCGCTGTTGCGGTTGCTGTGGGTCGACGAAGGTTTCCGGGACGGTGAGCAGTCGTACCGGTGGCGCGAGCGCGGCGCGCGGATGGCGCATGACTATGTCGCGCACCTCGATCCGGCGGCCGAGCCGCGCGGGGTCGAGCGCTCGGTCGCGGCCTGTACCGAGGCACTGGCCTTCTCCGGGCGGGTGGACCGTCTCGACGACCGAGACGGGGAGTTGGTCGTCGTCGACTACAAGACCGGACGCCGGCCGATCACCGACGACGACGCGCGATCGTCCCCGGCGCTCGCGCTCTACGCCTTGGCCGCCGGGCGGATGCTGCGCCAACCATGCCGGCGGGTCGAGCTGCACCACGTGCCCAGTGGGCGGGTCGCGGCCGCCGAGCACACCGAGGCGAGCATCGCCCGGCACGTGCGGCGGGCGGAGTCGGTCGCGGCGGACGCCGTGCGCGCGACGGAGGCCCTGCGGGCGGGTGAGGATCCGCAACGGGCGTTCCCGCCGAGCCCCGGCCCCCTGTGCTCGTGGTGCGATTTCCGGAGCCACTGCCCCGAGGGGCAGGCGGCTGGCCCCGAACGCCAGCCCTGGGACGCCCTCGGCGACGAGGACGACGAGGGCTGAGGCGCCGGCATACCGGCTCTTCGAAGTTAAGCGGGTTTGAGGCATCTGCGGGCTCGGCGGGTGG
>NZ_CDWRCK010000304.1:0-4426 GCF_977927595.1 Frankia sp. CcWB3 | reverse complement strand
GCCCAGGACTGCCGCACCAGGTCACCGGCGCGCAGCCCCCGGCCGCGCGCGGCGTCGTCGGTCACCACAACGATCGACGACCCGTCGGCCTTGGCCACGGCGACGACGGCGGGCCGCCCGGCCAGCCGCCCACGCACGTCCAGCGCCAGCAGCCGCACGTCGTCGGGGGCGGTGCCGGCGGGCACCTCGGCGGTGACCACGGCGACGCCAGCCACCTCCTCGGCATCCTCGGCCAGCGCCCCGGCCCCGGCGAGCACCGCGGCGGCCCGCAGTCGTTCCAACTCCCGCTCGGCGTCGCGCAGCCGGCCGACGATGTCGGTGACCCGGTCCACCAGCTCGTCCGGACGGGCCTTCAGCGCGGTGGACAGCTGCGACACCAGGAGATGCTCGCGCGCCAGGTAGCGGAAGGCGTCGAGGCCAACCAGCCCCTCGACCCGGCGGGTGCCCGCGGAGATCGACGCCTCCGACAGCAGCTTCACCGCGCCAAGCTGCGCGGAGCTCGCGACGTGCGTGCCACCGCACAGCTCGCGGGCGTAGTCGCCCACATCGACGACCCGCACGGCGTCGCCGTACTTCTCGCCGAACAGCGCCATCGCGCCGAGCCGGCGGGCCTCCTCCTGCGTGGTCACGAAGGCCCGCACCGGCAGGTCACGCAGGGCGACCTCGTTGATCTCGTCCTCGACGTCGGCGAGCACCGACGGCGGCACCGCGCCGAGGGCGTGGAAGTCGAACCGCAGCCGGCCCGGGGAGTTCAGCGAACCGGCCTGGGTCGCGCCCTCGCCCAGCGCGCGACGGAACGCGGTGTGCACGAGATGGGTGGCGGTGTGCGACCGGGACACCGCGCGGCGACGATCGGCATCCACCTCCGCGAACACCTCCGCGCCAAGCCGCAGCTCGCCGCCGAGCACCCGCACCCGGTGTAGGACCAGGTCGGGCACGGGCCGCTGGACGTCGAGCACCTCGACCTCGCCGCCGTCGAAGCGCAGCCGACCGAGGTCGGGCTCCTGGCCGCCACTCTCGGCGTAGAAGGGGGTCGCGTCGAGCACGACCCCGACCTCGGTGCCCTCCCCCGCCGCCGCCAGCCCCGCGCCGTCGGCGATGCCGATGAGGCCCACCACGCCGGAGGCCCGGCTGAGCTCCTCGTACCCGGTGAAGGTCGTCGGGCCGGAACGGGCCAGGATCGGCCGGAACGCGGACAGGTCGACGTTGCCGATCCGCCGCGCGGCCCGGTCCGCCTTCGCAGCCTGCCGCTGGCGGTCCATCAGCCGGTGGAAACCCGCCTCGTCGACGGACAGGCCCGCCTCAGCGGCCATCTCCAGCGTCAGGTCGATGGGGAAGCCGTAGGTGTCGTGCAGCTTGAAGGCCGCCTCGCCGCCCAGCATGGTCGAGCCCAGGGATCGGGCCTGGCGCGCCGCGGTGTCGAAGATCGTGGTGCCGGTGCGCAGCGTCTCGGCGAACGCCTGCTCCTCCGCGACGGCGACCCCGGTGATCGTCTCGGCGTTGTCGACCAGTTCGGGATAGATCGTCCCCATCGCCGAGCCGACGACCGCGAACAGCTCGCTCATCACCGGCTCGTGGGCGCCGAGCAGCCGGGCGTTGCGGATCGCCCGGCGCAGCATGCGGCGCAGCACGTAGCCGCGCCCCTCGTTGGAGGGGACGACGCCGTCGGAGATCAGCATCGCGGCGGTGCGGGTGTGGTCGGCGATCACTCGCAACCGCACGTCGTCGGCGGGGTCCGCGCCGTAGCGCCGCCCGGTCAGCCGGCCGGCAGCGTCGAGCACCGGCCGGGAGATGTCGATCTCGTAGAGGTTGTCGACGCCCTGGAGGATGGTCGCCATCCGCTCCAGGCCCATCCCGGTGTCGATGTTGCGGGCCGGCAGCTCACGCTCGATCGGATAGTCGTACCCGGCGCCCTGGCCCCGCTCGTACTGCATGAAGACGAGATTCCAGACCTCGAGGTATCGCTCCTCGTCCGCGATCGGACCGCCCTCGCGGCCGTAGGCGGAGCCGCGGTCGAAGTAGATCTCGCTGCACGGCCCGCACGGCCCGGGCACGCCCATCGACCAGAAGTTGTCCTCCTTGCCGCGGCGCTGGATACGCTCGGCGGGCAGCAGCTCGCGCCAGATCCCCTCGGCCTCGTCGTCGTCGAGGTAGACCGTCGCCCACAGGTCGTCGGCCTTGAAGCCGAACCCTTCGGTGAGCAGCTCGAAGGCGAACGGGATCGCCTCGGCCTTGAAATAGTCGCCGAACGAGAAGTTGCCGCACATCTGGAAGAAGGAGGCGTGCCGCGCGGTGTGCCCGACATTCTCGATGTCGACCGTCCGCACGCATTTCTGCACGCTGGTCGCCCGCGGCCACGGCGCCGGGAGATCCCCGAGAAAATAGGGCTTAAACGACACCATGCCGGCGTTGACCAGCAGCAACGTCGGATCCTGGGCGACCAGTGAGGCGCTCGGGACGACGGTGTGCCCGCGCCGGGCGAAGTGGTTGAGAAAGCGGCTACGGATCTCGGCCGTGTCCATCGGGTTCACGTCGTCCAGACTCGTGGGAAGAGGTTCGACATCCCGGGGTGGCGCGCTGTAGGCCGGGCGCGCCTTCCGGGCTGCGGTGAGGGCAGGTGCCCCCGGCCCGCGGGCGAGGGAGTCCTCAGGGCCGCCGGGCGCCGGGGACGAGCCGCATCGTGCGTTCGGCGTCGTCGAGGTCAGCGGGGTAGCGCGGCGCGCCGGAGCCGGCGGCCTGCGCTGCGGCGTCCCGGGGCGGGGCAGCCCCGACCGCATCGCCTCGGTCCGCTTTGTCGCCCCGATCTGCTTCGTCCGGATCACCGTCGAGGCCGAGCGCGACACGGATCTCCTCCTCCCGCTCGGCCGCGGCCTCGCGCACGTCCGCGAGGAACTCCTGTACCGACTGTACGAGAGAGCCGGCCAGGCTCGTCGGCGTCAGGGAGGCTGCGGCCTTCGCCACCTGGCGCACCACCACGACGCCGGCCGCCGCCCCGAAAGCGAGATAGAAGATCCTCGACATCTACCGGCCTCCCCTACGCCCGCCCGCCGCGCCGGCGGCCGTGGGCACCGACGGGGTCTTCTCGCCCGCGGGCTGCGGGCCGCCACGCCCGGCCGACCGGCGCGCCGCCTTCTCGGCCTTCATCTGGGCCGTCACCCGGGACTCGACCTCCGAGCGGGTCCGCTTGGCCGCCGCCTGGCGCACGCCGTAGCTGAACGCCGCGACACGCACCATCGGGCCGCCGAGCGTCGCCGCGAACAACGATGTCAGCGAGGAGACGTTGGTCGTGATCGACTGCACGTTCGCCGTAATCGCATCGACCCGGTCGAGTTCTTTGTTGACGTGCGAGAGTGCCAGATTGACCTCGTCGACCGTCGCGCCGGCCTGCCGGACCCGGGCGGTTCCCTCGTCGAGGGCGAGACCGGTCTGGCGTACCCGGGCCGCGACCTCATCGAAGATCTTGCCGAGCTTGAGCAGGACGTAACAGCCGAAGAGGACGAGCACCGCGAACGCGCCCGACGCGATCAGGCCCGCGACCGCACCACCGGACATATGTGCTCCTGCCTCCATCGTCGTTGGGCCGGTCCCACCCACCCGATTCGATCCGCCGTGCCGCGGGCGCCACCCAGCCGACGCTCCTGGAGTGACCTTACCGAGACGGCTACCGGGGCCACGGGTAGCCCCCACGAGAGAAGTCAGGACGGCGAGGAGAACGGTGGGGAGGGCGGCGAAGAGGGCGGTGGGGACGAGCCCGGGGACGGCGGTGGGTCACCGCGTACGACGCCACGCAGCTCACGGACCCGATCGGCCGCGCGGCGCTCGAAGCCGTTACCGCTCGGCTGGTAGTAGTAGGTCGAGGTCAGCCCGTCCGGCGGGTACTGCTGACGCACGACGTTGCCGGGGGCGTCGTGCGGGTACAGGTAGCCCGCGCCGTGGCCGACCCGCTGCGCGCCGCGGTAGTGGGCGTCGCGCAGCTGCGCGGGCACCGGCCCGGCCCGCCCGGCACGAACATCCGAGGTGGCGGCGTCGATCGCCCGGATCACCGCGTTCGACTTGGGCGCCAGCGCCAGGTGGATGACCGCCTGCGCGAGCGCCAGGCGGGCCTCGGGCAGGCCGACGAACTCCAGCGCCTGGCTGGCCGCGACCGCGACACCGAGCGCGCCCGGATCGGCCATGCCGATGTCCTCACTGGCAAGGATGATCATCCTTCGAGCGACGAACCGGGGATCCTCGCCGGCCTCCAGCATCCGCGCGAGGTAGTGGAGGGCCGCGTCGACGTCGCCGCCCCGCATCGACTTGATGAAGGCACTGATCACGTCGTAGTGCTGGTCCCCGGACCGGTCGTAGCGCACTGCGGCCCGGTTGACGGCCCGCTCCAGCAGGTCGAGATCGAGCCGTGGCCGCGGGTCGACAAGCGCCTCGGTGT
>NZ_CDWRCK010000303.1:3182-5093 GCF_977927595.1 Frankia sp. CcWB3 | reverse complement strand
GTCCATTCAGAGGTGACGGTCCCAGCACCTCTGTGTTGATGTTGATTTAGGCGGCGACCGCGAGGCCGTCCGGTTCGGCGAGAGCGGCCCGGGGGGTGGGTAGCCAGGGCCGGCTGGCGAGCAGCATCCTGATCGCGTCGATCGGGCGGATGCCATGGTCGCGGGTGGAGAGCAGGTAGGAGCGCACGCGCAGGTACCCGGCGAGGGTCGTCGGGGTGTGCCAGTAGCCCGAGACGGCCTGGTGCCGTTTGGGAAGCCTGATCGACTGCTCGGCGGCGTTGTTCGTCCAAGGGATCTTGAAGTCGGTGAGGAAGAGCCAGACCTGGTCGGCCTTCGCGGCGAGCCGGCGGGCCAGGACCAGGCCGGGATGGTTCTTGCCGTCCTTCCAGGGCCGGGACATGTTCGCCAGCCGGCCGACCTCGACGTCCCGGTCGAACCGGGCCCGCAGCCCGTCGATCACGTCCTGGTCGAGGCGGGTGCACCCGGCAGCTCGGGCGGCGACGACCAGGCCGTTCGCCTCGCGGAACAGCTCGATGAGCCGGCCGGCCCACTTCTGGATGTTCGGCGCGAGCATCAGCACCGCCCGCAGACCTCGGATGAGGTGCTGGCAACAGAGCTGCACGCCGGCGACCTGGGTGTCGTACTGGTGCCAGCCGGCGTAGTCGTCGCGGGTGAGGTAGCCGGTGTAGCCGTCGAGGACCCCGGTGGCGTCGATCGCCTCCGACGAGCGGGAGGGGATCGCCGCGTACCAGACCAGCCCGGGCCACGGGGTCCGCAGCGCCAGCAGGTGCGGGGCGCCCTCGGTCGGCCTGCCGGTGGCCTCGTCGAGGTCCCTGCGCAGGACGTTGACCGGGGACTCGTCACCGCACAGCACCGGCTCGGCGCGCAGCGCCGCCTTCATCGTCTCGTCGTAGCCACGGGCCGCGAGCGCCTCGGCGGCGCGTTGCAGGGTCCGCGCGACGAAGCCGGTCGAGACCGCCGTGCCGTACATCCCGTTGAGGACCAGCGCGGTCCGCTCGAGCGGGACGTTGCCCTCGTTGCCCAGCAGCACCACCGCGCCGCCGATCAGCGGCCCGTAGCACACCGAGCCCGCCGTCGCCCACGGCACGTCCGGCACCCTCGCCGCCGTGATCTTCCCGCAGCAGCCACACCGCCTGCGCGGCAGCGCCCACTCGGTCGTCTCGACCCGCGGCTCGGGCACGTCGCGTACCTGCGTCCCCATGTCCGCCAGCACCTGCCCACCGGCCAGGCCCGCCTCGCACGACGAGCACTCGGTCGGCTCGTCCGCCCGTAACCGGCGGTCCGGGGCCGGGTCCCGGGGCAGCCCGGCACCCGGCTGCCCGCCCGGCTTCCTGTCCTTCGAACGGACCCGCTCCGAGGCCGGCCGGACCTGCCGGCCCCCGGCCTCCCCGTCCCCGTCTGCCTGATCGTCGTCGGCCGCCCGGGCCTTCTTCTCCTCAGCCCGCCGGGCCCTGCGGGCGGCCCTCGCCCCGATCGGGCTCCTTCGAGGGCGGGGCGGAGGAGTTCGTGCTGTCCATCGACACCCGCCGACGCAGGTCAGCGACCTCAAGCTCAAGCTCCTCGACCCGTGCGCGTGCCCGGTCCCGCTCCGCCCGCACCGCGCCGAGCTCCACCTCATGCCGCGCGGCCGCGCCCTCCACGACTCACCGCAGCCGTTCGTTGGCCGCGGCCAACCGGTCGTTCGCAGCCCGGGCCGCTGCCTGCCCGGCCGCGAACTGTTCGATCCGCGCCTCGGCAGCCGCGAGACGCGACTCCCACGACACGGACGGGTCAGCCACAACCCCTGATCCTCCACGCCCAACCACGAGGATCAAGCAACGACCGCGACGTGTCCCCTCAACACAAACCCCAAGATCAGCGGGCTACCGCCGCCCACCCCTGAATGGACAC
>NZ_CDWRCK010000303.1:0-2571 GCF_977927595.1 Frankia sp. CcWB3 | reverse complement strand
AGCGCACGAGGTCCTGCTGTTCACCGATCTGGCTAATCCGACCAGCAACGGCGTGTATCAGCAGCTTGGCTTCGAGCCTGTTGGAGACCGCGTAGCGCTGCTCTTCGCGTCAGCACCCGCGCCTGGGAGCTGACCGGAACATCAAACTCGCGGACGACCGGTCTGACGAGCTGGATCGATGACCACACGCGGGGCCTGCTTGCCACGGGACAGCCGAACGTCGCTCGGCGCGCGGCGGCTGGATCGGCTGGATCTGGATCGGCTGGATACAGTCTGACGGTGCTGATCATTCAGGTTGAGCTGCCATGATGGGGCGGACCCACGCCCTGAGCGGGGCGGTGGTCTGGCTGGCCGCCGCACCCCTGCTGTCCCGGGAGCAGTGGTTGGGCTCGCACGCGGTGTCCTTGTCCTCGTCCCAGGTGATCGCCGGCGCGGTGGTGTCCGCGGGCGCGGCGCTTCTGCCCGACATCGACCATCCCAACGGTCGGATCGCCAACACCTTCGGGCCGGTCACCCGGGTTATGTGCAGGTGGATCAGCAGGGCCGCCGGTGGCCACCGGCACGCCACCCACTCGCTCCTCTTCGCGCTCGGCATGGGTGTGGTCATGGGCCTGCTGGCCGCCCGTTTCGAGTACGGATGGTGGGCCGCGCTGTTCGTCCTCGTGGGCTTCGGGCTACGTGGGCTCGGCCTGGACTTCGAGAAGCACGAGCACTGGTCGTCCGTCATGGACTGCGTGACCGCCGGGGTCGCTGTCTTTCTCATGCACGGCATCGACATGAGCTTCGCCGGCTACGCGGTCACCCTGGGCTGTCTCGCCCACCTGGCCGGGGACTGCCTGACCCCGCGCGGCTGCCCTCTTCTCTGGCCGGTCACCTGGCGGATGGAGACAGTCCTGGTTCCCCGGACGGACGGCAGGATCGAACACTGGGTTGTCGTTCCGCTTCTCGCGGTTGCCGCGGTAATCCTGACCGTGCGAGTCGTGACGGGCGACGCCGTGTCCCACTGGCTCACCGCCGGTTGAGACACCCGGTCCAGCACCCGCTGGGCGGCGCCGGCGTAGGTGGTGTGCCCGTTGGGGTATTCGGGGTGTGCCGGTGGCGGCGTCGTAGCGATGTGGCGTCGTATCGCTGTGACGCCGTAGCCGGCCTCGGCCTACCCCACCGCCGGTCATCACGGTCATCGCTGGCCGGGGTCGGATGATGCCGGATCCGGTCCGGTGCCCACCGTCGGTCGGGACCGTCGTCGGTGCAGGTCCAGGCAGACGCGCACGTAGGCAACGACCACGATCAGCGCGGCCAGCGAGCGGACGAGCCAGGTGAGATCGTCCGGGTAGAGGACGCCCGCAAGGTAATGATCGATGAAACCGCCCTGGTAGGCCGGTTGACCATCAAGCCGTCGCAGATACTTCTCCAACGGGGTCAGCGGACAGGTGAACCCGATCGTGATGATCGTTACGCCCCAGATGATGGCGGGCACATGCAGCCAGAGCAGCCAGCGCCGCCGCCGGACCAGCAGCCCACCGAAGATGATGAACGCGATCCCGAGCAGGTGGGCCACCACGACGAGGTCGGCGAGAATGTCGTACGTCATCGCTGCTCCCTGTGCGCTACGGTACGCCGACCGCGCGGGATCATCCCGGCCCGGACCGCCGGAACCCGGGCACACGGTGGACCGGGCATACGGTGGAGAGGTGAATGCCGTGAACCCCGTGAATGCTATCGACGGGGTGGATGTCGTCGACGGGGTGGACGGGGTGGACGGGGTGGACGCCGTGGACGGCGGCCCGGGCCCGGTCCCGGTGACCTGGCCTGAGACCCTGCTGCGCCTCGACGAGGATCTCGTCGACTACGAGGTTGCCATGGCGCGGATGCGGGTGATGGTGCGGGAACGGATCGACGGCGTGCGGCCGGACACGCTGTGGTTCCTGTCGCATCCGCCGGTCTACACCGTCGGCAAGCGGACCCGGCCCGAGCACCGCCCGCTCGCGGGGCTGGGCATCCCGGTTCACGAGACCAACCGGGGTGGGCTGCTGACGTACCACGCCCCCGGCCAGCTGGTGGGCTACGTGATGTGTCATATCGGCGCAATGAACGCGGTGGTGCCGTTCCTGCGGCTGTTGGAGGCCCGGTTGGTGGATACGGCCGAGGCGCTCGGCATTCCGGCCGAGCGGCGGGACACCCCGCCCGGGTCCGTCGAGCTCACGGGCGTCTGGACCCGCCGGACCAACCGGAAGATCGCGTCCATCGGCCTGCGGTGCACGCGCAAGGTGACCAGCCACGGATTCGCGCTCAACGTCGACTGCGACATGCGGCCATGGGCCTGGGCAACGCCCTGCGGCATGCCCGAGGTGGAGATGACCTCCGTGCAGCGGGAGCTGACCGACGCGGGGCGCGCCGTCCCGAGCATGGCCGAGGTCCGCGAGATCGCCGCCGAGATGCTCGGCGCACGCAACGTCCCGCACCCCCCGGCGCCGAACCTGAGCTCGGGGAACCTGGGTACGGGGACCCGAGCCGGCCGAACCTGAGTTCGGGGGACCTGGGTACGGTCGGTGGCCCCTGGACCGTTACTTC
>NZ_CDWRCK010000302.1:0-4489 GCF_977927595.1 Frankia sp. CcWB3 | reverse complement strand
GTCCCGGACCGGCGATCACCCCGGCTCGAAGCACACCATCCTACTTCCACGGCCTACCCCGGGAGCCGGCCCGGGACTCGTACCCGGCTCCCCGCGCCCGACCACTCCGACCTGGCGGCCAGAACCTGGTGGCCAGAACTCGGTTCCACCCCGGTGGTCAGACCTGATGGTCAGAACTCGATGTTGCTCATCACGTGCTTGATCCTGGTGTAGTCCTCCAGGCCGTAGACCGACAGATCCTTGCCGTACCCGCTCTTCTTGAACCCACCGTGCGGCATCTCCGCCACCAGCCGGATGTGCGTGTTGATCCATACGCAGCCGAAGTCCAGCCGGCGGGCGACCCGCAGGGCCCGGCCGTGATCGCGGGTCCAGACGCTGGAGGCCAGGCCGTACTCGACCCCGTTGGCCCAGACGACCGCGGTGTCCTCCGAGTCAAACCGCTGCACCGTGATGACCGGGCCGAACACCTCGGACTGGATAAGCTCGTCGTCCTGGCGCAGACCCGAGATGACCGTGGCCGGGTAGAAGTAGCCCGCCCGGTCCAGCGGAGCACCGCCGGCGAGCACCTCGGTATGTTCAGGTGCCCGCTCCACGAAACCGCTCACCCGGGCCAGTTGGCCCGCGTTATTGAGGGGCCCGTAGTCGACGTCGGGCTCCTCCGGCGATCCGGTCGCCGTCTTCCCGGCCGCCTCGGCCAGGGCGGCGGCGAGGTCGTCGTGGACGCCCGGCGCGGCCAGCACCCTGGTCGCTGCCGTGCAGTCCTGGCCGGCGTTGAAGTACGCGGCCTCGGCGATCTGCCGCGCCACCACCGCCGGATCCACGTCGTCGAAGACAATGACCGGCGCCTTGCCCCCGAGTTCGAGGTGCACCCTCTTCAAGGAGTCCGCCGCGGCCCGGGCGATCTCCATCCCGGCCCGCACGCTGCCGGTCACCGAGACCATCGCCGGGCCCGGATGGGCCACCAGCGCGCGTCCGGTGTCACGATCGCCGCACACCACGTTGAGCACGCCGGGCGGGAGGAACTCCGCGGCGATCTCGGCGAGCAGCAGACTGGAGACCGGGGTGGTGTCGGAGGGCTTGAGCACGACGGTGTTGCCCGCCGCGATCGCCGGCGCGACCTTCCAGACCGCCATCATCAGCGGGTAGTTCCAGGGCGTGACCTGGGCGCAGACCCCGATGGGCTCGCGGCGGACGCAACTGGTGTGCCCCGCCAGGTACTCGCCGGCCGACCGGCCCTCGAGCAGCCGCGCGGCCCCGGCGAAGAACCGGATCTGGTCGGCGGACGGCCCGACCTCCTCGTCCACGGTAAGCCGCAGCGGTTTGCCGGTGTTCGCGCTCTCCACCGCCGCGACCTCGTCGGCCCGGTCCTCCAGCGCGTCGGCCACCCGCAGCAGTGCCCGGGACCGCTGCGCGGGCGTGGTGTCCCGCCAGCCCTCGAACGCCGCGCTCGCGGCCCGCACGGCTGCGTCGACGTCGGCCGGCCCCGACCGGGGTGCCTGCGCCAGCAGGTCCGCCGTCGACGGGTTCAGGATGGGCATTGTCTCGCCATCGACGGCCGGGGTGGAGACGCCACCAATGAGATTGGCGAAGATCGCATCCATGTCTCTAGTCCCTCCTGGGGGATCGGGCCGGCTCAGCCAACGAGGTCCCGGGCCATCTGGTCGAGGCTGTCGAGGTAACGGTCGACGTCGGCGTCGGTGTGCTGCACCGACAACGTCCATTCCTCCTCGCGCCCGGGCGCCATGAGGACGTTGCGGTTGGCGTTGTAGAGCCAGGCCAGTTCGGGCAACTCGGCGTTCTGGTGCGCCATGAACGAGGTGTAGTCACGGATCGGCGCGTCGGTGAAGTGCACGCATCCCTTCGAGCTGATGCCGACGGTGTAGCCGGGAATGCCGTGGCGGGCCACGATCTCGTCGCAGCCGGCGGTCAACCGGCCACCCAGCCGGTCGAGGTGGGTGTAGGCGTCGGGGGTGAGCACCTCGAACAGGCTCGCCCGGGCGGCGGCCATGGTCAGCGGGTTGCCGTTGTACGTGCCGACCTGTTTCACCCGGTCCGAGGCCACGACCTCCATCAGTTCCGCCGTCGCGCCGATCGCCCCGGACGGCAGCCCGCCACCGAGCGCCTTGGCCAGGGTCACCATGTCCGGGCGCACGCCGAACCTCTCGGTGGCCCCACCGGCCGCGACACACAGCCCCGTCTTGACCTCGTCGAAGATCAGGATGACCCCGTACCGGGAGGTGATCTCCCGGACCGCCGCCAGGTAACCGGGCTCCGGCAGGACGACGCCGAGGTTCATCATCGCCGCCTCCATGATCACACAGGCGGGCAGGCGTCCCTCAGCGGCGAGCGCGGCGATCCGCCGCTCCATCGCCGGAGCGTCGTTGAAGGGGACCGGCACCGTGAGGTCGACGACTACCCGGGGGATCCCGGCACCGTAACCCAGCGAGTTCATATGCTCGGCCGGACCGATGTCGTCGTACGGGGTCCCGATCGACACCATCACGTAATCGTGGTGCCCGTGGTACGAACCGAAGATCTTGACGATCGTGTCGCGGCCGGTGACACCGCGGGCGATGCGGATCGCGTCCATCGTCGCCTCGGAGCCGGAGTTGACGTAGCGCCACTGCGGCAGCCCGAAGCGGCGGGCCAACTCCTCGCTGACCACCACGGAGTCCTCGGTGGGCATCGCGAAGTGCGTACCGAGCGCCACCCGCTCGGTCACGGCCCGCACGATCGCCGGGTGGGCGTGCCCCTGCACCATCGAACCGAACCCGTTGTGGAAGTCGGCGTACTCGTTGCCGTCGACGTCCCAGACCTTCGGCCCGAGACCGCGGGTGAGGTAGATCGGCCAGGGATCACGTACCTGGTAGGACGACGGCACCCCGGAGGTCATCGACCGCACCGCCCGCGCATGCAGCGCCTCCGAGCCCCGGGTGCGGGCGTTGAGGCGGGCGGACTCGCGCGCGGCCAGCTCCGCGGCTCTGGCCTGCGGCACGGCCCGGGTCACACCGCTCCCGGAAGCGATCACATTCGACACCATCCACGCATCCTTTCCACCGATCAGCCACTGAAAGAGTAGCCTGATCGGCAGCTTGACGATTGAATCCGTCGAAGATTGCGTGGATAAGGCTCGCTTCCCAGTTCACTCATCGACGGCCATACGATGGCAGCAGGGACAGGCCAGCGTGAACGGGCGTGGGGAACCGCCACGGAGGACCGAGGAGGACGCCGGGTGCAGTCGCGACGGTCGCCCGGCCAGCGACTCAGCTCCGGCACCCTGCTGGACGATGTCAACAGGGCCATCATCGAGCAACTGCAGCAGGACGGCCGGCGGTCCTATGCGGCCATGGCGGCGGCGGTCGGGCTCTCCGAGGCGGCCGTGCGCCAACGGGTACAGCGTCTGCTCGACGCCGGCATCATGCAGATCGTCGCCGTCACCGACCCGCTCCGGGTGGGCTTCCACCGGGAAGCGATGATCGGGGTACGGGTCACCGGGGACACCCGCGTCGTCGCCGACACGATTGCCGCGCTGCCCGAGGTCGATTACGTCGTCCTGACGGCCGGATCCTTCGATCTCATCGTGGAGATCGTCGCCGAGAACGACGAGCACCTGCTCGAACTGATCAACGAGCAGATCCGCGCCCTGCCACAGGTCCTCGCCACCGAGACGTTCGTCTACCTGCGGCTGGTCAAGCAGACCTACACGTGGGGAGCACGCTGAAACGTCCGGGTGCCGACAGCGCGGGCCGCCAGGCCGGAGGGGAAGCCGGGCCGGGTCGAACATCGATAGGGCGCAGGACCTGCCGACGGGCTGCCGGGTGCGGCGACGCGGGCGGGTATGCGGTTCGGGGGTGTCACCGTTTGTACCGCCGATGGGAACAACCAAGCGGCCACAACAAGAGTCCAACATGCGCAACGAACTTCAAATACCTTGGCCCAGACACACGATGGGGTGAACATGGCGCTGGTCCACCATGACCCGCAGGACGGCATTATGGTTACCCGGATCGGGCAGGCGGAGATAACGGTGCGTCCCGAGCCACCGGCGAGCGCCGGGAAGGCTCCGGTCATCCTGCTCCGGTTGGATGCGCCCATGCTCGACACCCTTGCCGCGGCCTACCTGGATCCGGACGAGGCCCGCCGGCTGGCCCAATCGCTGGTGCGGGCGGCCGAGGCGGTGCGTCCGGCGAGCCCGTGGCGAACCCCGGGAACCACCCCCCGCTGATCCCGGGACGGGCCGCCGCGGGAGAACCCGCCGCCGATGGCCGCCAGGCCGGGGGCGGGTCCCAGGCCGCCACCGTGTGTCCCGGGCGTGGACGACCGCCGATCCGGGCCCGCGCCGCCGGGTGTCGCGCCGCCGGGTGTCGGCGCGCATCCCGGCCGGGCGCCCGGGCCGCCGACCGGGGGAAGGACCGGGCGGATTCCGATGAAAACGGCTCGTGATAATGATGCTCGTGATAATGATGCCTGCATAGGAGTCGAAATGAAA
>NZ_CDWRCK010000301.1:0-4528 GCF_977927595.1 Frankia sp. CcWB3 | reverse complement strand
TCTGATCCGGGGTCGCGCGAAGGGCTCCAGGAGCGAACGGCCCCGGAGCCTACATCAGAACAACAGGAGGTACCGATGAAGGCGCTGATATACCACGGGCCGGGCAAGAAGTCGTGGGAGGAAGTTCCCGACGCCACGATCCAGGAGCCTGGCGACGTCGTCGTCCGGGTCGACACCACCACGATCTGCGGGACCGACCTGCACATTCTTCAGGGCGACGTCGCGACCGTGACCGACGGCCGCATCCTCGGCCACGAGGCCGTCGGCACGATCATCGAGGTCGGCGACGCGGTCACGGCATTCCAGGTCGGTGACCGGGTGCTCGTTCCGGCGATCACGAAGTGCGGCCGCTGCGAGTACTGCCAGCGGGGAATCCCCTCGCACTGCCAGACCGTCGGGGGCATCGGCTGGATTTTCGGGCATCTGATCGACGGGACGCAGGCCGAGTTCGCCCGGGTCCCCTATGCCGACACCTCGCTGTACGCGGTGCCGGCGAACGTGGCCAACGAGCAGGCCATCTTCCTCGCCGACTCGCTGCCGACGGGCTACGAGGTCGGCGTGCTGGCAGGCAACGTGCGTCCGGGTGACACGGTCGCGGTGGTCGGGGCCGGGGCGGTGGGGCTCTCGGCGATTCTGACGACCGGCCTGTGGGGCGCGTCGAAGGTCATCGCGATCGACTCGAACAAGTTCCGACTGGACAAGGCGCTGGAGTTCGGCGCCACCGATGTGGTGGAGGTCGGCCCCGGCACGGTCGCCGAAACCATCGCGCTCACCGACGGGCTCGGCGTCGATGTCGCCATCGAGGCGGTGGGCTATCCGGAGACGTTGCTGACGGCGGTGTCGCTGGTGCGGCCCGGCGGCACGATCGCCAACGTGGGTGTGCACGGCACGCCGGTGGAACTGCCGATGCAGGACCTGTGGATCCAGAACCTGAGCCTGACCATGGGGCTCGTCGACACCGTCTCGATCCCCACCCTGCTCAAAATGGTCGCCAGCGGCCGGATTCCGGCCGAGAAGATGGGCACGCACACGTTCACCTTCGATCAGGTGAACGAGGCCTACGAGGTGTTCCGGAACGCGGCGGCGAACGAGGCGCTGAAGGTTGTCATCAACCGGGTCTGAGCCCGTCTCCAGCCCAGGACGGTTCTGCGGCGGGGCGGGTTTGGTCGACCTTCTCCGCCGCCCGTCAGGCGCTGTACCCATCAGGCGATAGACCCGTCAGGCGATATAGCTGATGCCGAATGCGTCGATCTTGCGGTAGAGGGAGGAACGGGCGATACCGAGCATGGCGGCGGCCTTGTAGCGGTTGCCGCGGGACTCGTACAGCGCCTGGATGATCGCGTCGCACTGCGCGGCCTCAAGCATCGACATCTTGCGCGCTCTGCCCTGGAAACACAGCTGGGGCAGGTCCGGGGGCTGAACCTCTCCGATCGGCTTGCGCGTGACGACGTACCTGAGGACGTCCTGGAGCTCGCTGATGTTGCCGGGCCAAGCGTACCCCTCCAGGACCCGGATGACCTGCAGACTGAGCCGCAGCGAACGGCGTGCCGCGATTTTGTGCAGGATCGACAGCGCGATTTCCCCGATCTCGTCGGCCCGGTAGCGTAGGGCGGGCACCCGGGTGATCTCGTGGAAGTGCCGCAGGAGCAGCCCGTAAGGCCGGGTCGCGTCCACCGCCGGCGTGTCGATGCACCCGACGAGCAGCGGCGGCGAGGGCAGCGCGACCAGCGGTCGCAGCGTTTCGTCCAGGCACCGGGCGGCGATCGGGGTGAGCAGGTTCATCCCGCGCAGCACCAGCAGGTGCGGCCGGTCGCCGGCGCCGGTGAGCAGTCGCGTACCAGGAGGCGTCCGGGCGCTGCTCTGCTCGGGTGCGCCGCTCCGCTCAGCCGCAAACGATCTACAGTCCACGGTCACGACCCGACCCGACCCGTACGCCTGCCGGAACTCGTTGATCACCAGGGTCTGCTTGCCCACTCCCGGCTCGCCGATCAGCAGGTGGTTACGGCCCTGCTGGATGCTGACGACCACCTCCCGCCGCGCCCGCAGGAACGGGGACAGCAACTCCCGATTCGCCCGGATCCGCGCCTCGGCGTGCTCCTTCTGGGCGTGGCCGGGTCCTCTGAGGTCCTGCGCGTAGTCGCGTCGAACCATCGGTGCGACGTGCGAACCCTGACGCCGGACAGCCTCGGCCGGCTCGGCCGACCGCTGGACACCGGTCGGCGCCCCCGTGAGCAGGCATCCGACCACGTCATCGCCGAGCTGGACCGCCTCGGTCACCACCTCGGCGCAGCCGCCGGAGGGCAGCTCCACATGCTGGCGGGCGAAATCCCGCAGCGACAGGCTCGCCAGCACCAGGTCGCTGAGCACCCGCAGGTCGCCGACCTCCAGGTGGCAGGCCGCGACGTTGGTCAGGACGTAGTCCCCGTCCGTGGCGAGTACCCAGGCCTTGTCCTGGCCGACGTGGCCGACGTGGCCGGTACGGTCGTCCCCGCAGGCGCGGGCGAAGCGGTCGAGGATCGTCTGTGACCGCCGGTGGGGTTCAGCTGCCATCCGCTCGGTGACCTGATGGGCGAGCAGCTGCGCCACCGCAGGCTGCAGGGTCGTTTCGTCCGACTGGTGGCAGATGACCACCACCACGCCGCGGACGTCGCGGCTGTGCGGATCCACCACCAGCGCGGCGGCCTCGCCGAGACACCTCAGCTGGGAGTGGTAGTGCTCCGGACCGCTGATCGCGATATCGGTCTGGTCATGCAGGGAGATCGACGCGGCGGTGGTACCGACGGCCTGCTCGGCGTAACCGTAGCCGGGCACGAACAACACCCCGTCGAGCAGCCCGGCAAGGGCACGGTCGCCATCCCGGCGGACCCGCACCACCCCTGCGGTGTCGACCAGCACCAGCGAGGCGGCAACCTCGGCGCTCCCGGCGAGGAAGCCGTCGAACACCTCCTCGGCGCAAGTCACCAGAGGCGTAACCTCGGGGTGGCCCAGGAACCGTGCCCTGATGCGGTCAGGCTCGATGCCGTACGCGCGCGACCGTTCCCATGAGGCCAGCACGGCCGGCCGGACGACATCCCGCCAGACCACACCCTGCCCCGCGGTCAGAAACGACCGGCGCGCCGCCTCAACCTCGACGAGCCTCGGCATGCGGCAGAGTATAAGAGCACCGCAGTGGGCGTCACCTGAGCTTTATGCGCGTCGCGGGAGCTTTGCGGGTGGACCGGGCGGCTGGACCGCCTCCGGCGCGCCGAGCTGCGCGGCCCACCACCAGGTCAGGCCGCGCAGCTCAGTGCAGGTCAGTGCAGCTCAGGTCAGCGGCCGGCGGAGGTCTCGGCGAGCTCCGCGTAGAAGATCCCGGTCGACTGCCGGGTCACGCTGCCGCCGGCCACGACCCGGTGCCGGCCGGCCGGCAGCAGACCGTTGGTCCAGCGGGTGAGGATTGTCCCCGAGAACACCTGCAACGCCCCGGGCACGACGGGCACCGGGATCCAGGTGCCGTCGGACCGCCACGCCGCATCGGGAGTCCGGGGGTCGCCCCCGGGCAGACATAACGGCTGATCGGAAGCCGCCCGAGGGGCGGCGAACAGCCGAAGCCAGCGCGTGGAGACGAGGGGACTCGAACCCCTAACCCCTGCCTTGCAAAGTCGGCCCGGTTCGTCCGCCGGTGTCCGCACACGTCCGACGTACTCGCTCCCACCTGGTCGTTCCCGCCGCCATCGACCACTGCCGTCCGTGGACGTCCGCCGGCTTGGCTACACGGTTGGCTACATCGGCGACGTCCGACGACCATGGGAGTGCAGTGCCGCGAGCCGCGTCGACGAGGGCCAACCATCCCAATAGTGTTAGGCGAGTCGACGGGGCAGGCATCCGGTCGGGTAGTCGTACTCCTCCATGCCGTGGCGTACCCCCGCGGGGCTAAGGCGCATGAGGTCTCGGCCCTCCCGGCGACAGGGAGGGAGGCCGTACGTGCTTTTAACCTGTCGCGATGGGTTATGAGATGGCCACTAGGCGCCACTTGACGGAGAACGTGTATCGAATTAGCGTTCGATAGCGTCGAGGCGGTCCCATAGATCCGACCTCAGATGAGGTAAGATTTTTGGAACCGACGAAGGGGGCAGCGTGCAACCACTCTGTCACATAGGAGTCGAAATGAAATAACTTGCGCGTTTCGAACCCTCCACAGGCCTGTGACCTGCGATGATGCTCTCGATCACGTATTTGTTACTTCATTACGTCCCCATAGGGCAGGACGCTCTCGACCGTCTACGGTCCCTTGACCTGACCGTGGAAGACCTCGTAGAGCCGTTGTGGGGGGCGGCGGCGGAAGCGCGAACATGTAGTGATCTTGACGCGCCCGGCGCGCCTGGCTACTTTTTCTGGACGCGCTGCAACCGCTATATGCGGGAGCGGAAGATTTCCGAGAACTGGGAGTGGAGCAACAAGGACTCAATCCTTCGTTGCATCCACCCCTTCGCGAAGTTTTCCATTACCGCCACGAGCGCAACGGGTGGCGTGGGTGACGAACAGCAGC
>NZ_CDWRCK010000300.1:3942-4699 GCF_977927595.1 Frankia sp. CcWB3 | reverse complement strand
GGTGGGGGGCACCGGGCGATGACCTCGGAAGCAGGCGCAGGGGCCCGGCGTGCCGCGCCGTTGACCAAGCACGCCCGTCAGACTCGGCTGGCGGCGTTGATCGGTCAGCGCGGTGTGCGTTCACAGACCGAGCTCGCGCGTCTGCTGGCTGCCGAGGGCGTCCAGGTTACCCAGGCAACCCTGTCCCGTGATCTGGAGGACATCGGGGCGACCAAGGTGCGCGGTCCGGACGGCGGCCTGGTCTACGCGGTCGAGGCGAACCTCGCGCCGGCGGAGATCGTCCGGCTGTCGCTCGCCCGGCTCTGCGAGGAACTGCTGGTCTCCGCGGAGGCCAACGGCGACCTGGTCGTGCTGCGCACGCCGTCGGGCGCCGCGCAGCTGTTCGCCTCGGTGCTCGACCGGGAGGCGCTCCCGGGGGTCATGGGCACGATCGCGGGGGACGACACGGTGCTCGTTGTCTGCCGGTCGGCTCCCGCCGCCGAGGCCCCGGTCCGTCCGGAGAGTTCTGTCGGCCCGGGAGATCCCGTCGGTTCGGGAGAGCCAGCTGGTCAGGGAGGGCATGCCGGCCCGAGGGGGCCGGCACTCGCCGCCCATCTCCTGTGGCTCGCCGACGGCCGGGCGCGTGGAGCGTCGACGGGACCGTCCGCCGTGCCGGACCAGGATGCGTAGCGGTGCACCGGCGACGCCGTGAACCGGCCTTCCCAGCACCCTCAATAAACACAATGGAGTCGAAATGAAATAACTTGCGCGTTTCGAA
>NZ_CDWRCK010000300.1:0-3828 GCF_977927595.1 Frankia sp. CcWB3 | reverse complement strand
TCTCGATCACGTATTTGTTACTTCATTACGTCCCCTTATCAGCTTTTTTAACCAGTTTGGCATGATTTCCAATAATTCAACATTATTCGATATAAATCAACATAAGGAGATAAGCACTGTGACCGAACGCGTCGTGCTTGCCTACTCGGGCGGCCTCGACACGTCCATGGCCATCGGTTGGATCGGCGCCGAGACCGGCGCCGACGTCGTCGCGCTGGCGGTCGACGTCGGCCAGGGCGGCGAGGACCTCGAGGCCATCCGGCAGCGCGCCCTCACCTGTGGCGCCGTCGAGTCGATCGTCGTCGACGCCCGCGAGGAGTTCGCCGAGTCCTTCGTCGCTCCGGCGATCAAGAGCAATGCGCTCTACATGGACCGGTATCCGTTGATCTCGTCGCTGTCGCGACCTGTCATCGTCAGGCATCTGGTCGCCGCGGCCCGCGAGCACGGGGCGGACGCCATCGCGCACGGCTGCACCGGCAAGGGCAACGACCAGGTGCGCTTCGAGGTCGGGGTGGCGGCGCTCGCCCCCGGGCTGAGCGTGCTCGCCCCGGTGCGCGATTCGGGGATGACCCGGGACAAGGCGATCGCCTTCGCGGAGGAACGCGGCCTGCCGATCGACGTGTCGAAGAAATCGCCGTATTCCATCGACCAGAACCTGTGGGGCCGCACCGCCGAGTGCGGCGTCCTCGAGGACCCGTGGGCCCAGCCGCCGGAGGACGTCTTCGTCTACTCCGCGGACCCCACCGTCGCGCGGACCCCCGACGAGGTGACCATCTCGTTCACTGACGGTGTCCCGGTGGGGCTGGATGGGCGCTCCCTCCCGCTCGCCGATCTCGTCGCCGAGCTCAACGTCCGGGCGGGCGCCCACGGCGTGGGCCGGATCGACCTGATCGAGGACCGGCTCGTCGGCATCAAGAGCCGGGAGATCTACGAGTGCCCGGCGGCGATCACGCTGCTGACGGCCCACCGGGACCTCGAGGACCTCACGCTCGAGCGGGATGTCGCCCGGTTCAAACGGGGCATCGACCAGCGGTGGGGTGAGATCGTCTACGACGGTCTGTGGTACTCGCCGCTGAAGAGCGCGTTGGACGCCTTCGTCGACTCCGCCAGCGCCGGAGTGTCCGGGGAGGTGCGGATCCGGCTGGTGGGTGGCGTCGCCCAGGTCGTCGGCCGGCGCAGCCCGGCCAGTCTGTACGACCACGCACTGGCCACCTACGACGCCGGCGACCAGTTCGACCAGCGCGACGCTCGCGGGTTCATCGAGCTCTGGGGCTTGCCGACGAAGGTCTGGGCGGCGCGTGAGCAGCGGCTGAACCCGTGACCGCGACGCACCCGTCCGGCGGGAACGACACGACGCACGGGGCGCCCGGGGACGGGGCGCCGATGCGGCTGTGGGGCGGGCGCTTCGCCGGCGGCCCGGCGGAGGCGCTCGCCCGGCTGTCGATAAGCGTCCAGTTCGACTGGCGGCTGGCGCCCTACGACCTGCTCGCGTCGAAGTCGCACGCCCGGCTCCTGCACCGGGCCGGGTTGCTCGACGTCGACGAGCTCGCGGCGATGCTCGCCGCCCTGGACGAGCTCTCCGACGCGGTCACCCAGGGCCGGTTCCGCCCGACCGTCGAGGACGAGGATGTCCACACCGCCCTCGAACGCGGTCTGCTCGAACGGCTCGGAACGCTGGGCGGAAAGCTGCGGGCCGGCCGGAGCCGCAACGATCAGGTCGCCACCGACCTGCGGCTCTACCTGCGGGACTCGGCCCGCGAGGTGGCCGCGCGGCTGACCGAGTTGTCCCATGCGCTGGTCGTGCTTGCCGAGCAGCACGTCGATACCCCGGCCCCCGGGATGACCCACCTGCAGCACGCCCAGCCGATCTCCTTCGGTCATCAGCTGCTGGCACACGTGCAGGCGTTCGTCCGGGACATCGACCGGTTGCGCGACTGGGACGCCCGGGCGTCGGTGAGCGCCTTGGGGGCCGGGGCACTGGCCGGTTCCTCGCTGCCGCTCGACCCGCAGGGGGCGGCCGCGGAGCTGGGGTTCGACCGGGCGTTCGCCAACTCCCTCGACGCGGTCTCCGACCGGGACTTCGCCGCCGAGTTCCTGTTCGTGGCGGCCCTGATCGGAGTGCACCTGTCGCGGCTCGGCGAGGAGATCGTGCTCTGGACGACGAGGGAGTTCGGCTGGGTCGAACTGGACGACGCCTTCGCGACCGGTAGCTCGATCATGCCGCAGAAGAAGAACCCGGACGTCGCGGAGCTGGCCCGGGGGAAGTCCGGCCGGCTCATCGGGGATCTGACCGGCTTCCTGGCCACTCTCAAGGGACTGCCGCTCGCCTACGACCGCGATCTGCAGGAGGACAAGGAGCCGGTCTTCGACGCGGTCGACACCCTGCTGCTGGTGCTGCCCGCGCTGACCGGCACGGTTGCGACCATGCGGGTCCGTCGCGAGCGGCTCGTCGCCGCGGCGCCCGACGGCTTCGCGCTGGCCACGGATGTCGCCGAGTACCTGGTGCGCCGAGGGGTGCCGTTCCGTCAGGCGCACGAGGCGGTCGGCCAGTTCGTGTCGTGGTGCGTGGCCCACGACGTCGATCTCGACGAGGTGCCGGACGACGATCTCGGCGTGATCAACCCGCTGCTCACCCCGGACGTGCGCGAGGTGCTGTCGGTGCGGGGATCGCTGGAGGCCCGCTCGGCCCCCGGCGGGACCGCTCCCGACCGGGTCCGCGAGCAGATCGCCGCGTTGCGTCCGGTGCTGGACCGGGACCAGGTCTGGGCGGTGGGTTGACGGCGCTACCCGAATCCTCGCCCGGCATGGCACCGACGGACGGTGCCGCGCCGGACGGGGTGGACTTCTACGACCGGCCCGTTCTGGTCGTCGCACCGGCCCTTCTTGGTGCGACGGTCCGGCACGGGCCGGTCGCCGTTCGGATCACCGAGGTTGAGGCGTACGGGGGGCTGGACGATCCCGCCTCGCACGCCTACCGCGGCCCGACGCCGCGCGCGGCCGTCATGTTCGGACCGCCGGGACGGGCCTACGTCTACCTCAGTTACGGCGTCCACTGGTGTCTGAACGTGGTGTGCGGACCGGTCGGTTCGGCGTCGGCCGTGCTCCTGCGCTCCGGAGAGGTCGTGGCGGGTCGCGACCTCGTAGCGGGCCGTTTCCCACACCTGGTCGAGGCGGACCTGGCGCGTGGCCCCGGCCGGTTGGGACGGGCGCTCGCCGTGACCGGCGCACTGAGTGGAACCCCGGTCACCGGCGCGGGGCCGATCACGGTGGCACTGGCCGGGGGCCGGAGGATCCGTCCTCCCGGCCCGCCCGGTATCTCCGGCGGCCGGGTCTGCCTCGGCCCCCGGGTGGGGATCCGGGTGGCGGCCGAATGGCCCTGGCGATTCTGGCTCGCTGGCGAGGCGACGGTCAGCGGCCCGCGGTCGCCGCGTCGACCCAGGTGAGTCGACCCGGTGATGCTCTGTACGAGTGTTCCGGGCCCAGTATTCCGGGCCCAGTGTTCCGGGGGTCCAGAGCTCTGGCCCAGACCACCAAGCCTCCCATATCAAAAGATCACAACGAGCCAGTCTTGGGAAGGTGTGACGTACATCACATATCTTGGCGAGGGATTGATTTGACGTCTCCCGTCATCCACCCGTAATGTTCTCTCTGTCAGCGAGACACCGGATCCGCCGAACACCACGGATGCGGTCGGTGACCCCCCCTTGAGGGGCGTTATGTGGCAGATGTACGGCAGTCCCCGCCTGGGGAGTAACTGACGAGCATCCTCCAGAATTTCGCAAGAAGCCAGCAAGCCGCATGAGGGCGACGTCTTGCGACGTCTACTCA
>NZ_CDWRCK010000299.1:0-4592 GCF_977927595.1 Frankia sp. CcWB3 | reverse complement strand
GGTATGGGCCACCGGAGTTCGCCCCGCCCGGGCCCCCGCCCGAGACCGCAGGCCGGGCCGGGGCCGGCGGTCGGTCGGGATCGTCGCTCCACAGGCTCAGATGCACGTGGCCGCCGTTACCCACGCTGTCGACGAGCACCTTGGGGGCGAACGAGACGCGCAGGCCATGGCGCCTGCTGACGCCGCGCACCGTCTCCTTGACCAGCACGCACGTGTCGGCGGCGCCGAGGGGGTCCTGCGCGGCGACGGACACCTCGAACTGACCGGCCGCGTACTCGGGATGGATCTGCTCGACGACCAGCCCCTCCTCGGTGAGCGCGGTGACCACGTCCCGCAGGTAGTCACCGAGTTCGGCCACCCTGATCATCCCGTACGCCGGCCCGGGAGCGGCCGGGGCGAACTCGTCGGAACCGGCCGGGGAGACGGCCCATTCGGCCTCGAACGCCATCATCGCCGTCAGGCCGTGCTCGGCGAGCAGTGCCGTCTGGAGGCGGACGAGTTCCCGGCCGTCCTGCGGGTGCGGTCGGCCGTCCTGGTCACGGCGGTCGGCGGGGGCCCAGGCCCAGCCGGGCTGGGCCGCAAGGGGTGTCAGCCGGTCCAGGTCGGGATGCAGCCGCAGATCCCCGACGGGACCTCCGGCGTACCGTCCCGCCGTGATCGAGTCATCGGCGCCGAACACGTCGAACACCGGCGACACGCCGACGCCCCACACCGCCGCCGCGTCGAGCCGGCCGATCGGCACCCCCTTCATCCGAGTGATGCCACTGTTGTCGACGTAGGTCACCGCAACACAGACGACGCCGCGTACCTCCAGGTTCGTCGCCGCGTGCCGGGCCGCCGCGGCGAGCCGATCACGCCTACGATCCTCTCCGGCGATAATCCGAGGGGCGAACTCGTCCAACGCAGGCTCGTTCATCCTCACCTTCCCCACGGGTCTCCCCTGTCCCCATGGTCGCGCGTACGCCTGCCAGACGCCGGGCGGAGCGCACGGCACGGCGGCCCCTCACTCTCCCACGATGTTACGGAGAGCGACAAAATTCGGCCGGATCGAAGGAGAAGCCATCTGTTCATCACAAGCGCTCCGAGCGTTGTCCACAGCTGGCGCCGACGCAAGAAGAGATGAAAACACGGCAACATCATCGACTTTCAGAACGACTGTCCCCAGGGAGCCAGGAGTAATCCACAAGTTATCCACAGGGCCGCTGTGGACCTAAGGATGACCGAGTGTGTCCAGTACGGTCAGGCATGACCTCACCTTCCAGGGGGGATCATCGATGGGTGGGCCGCCCGGTGGAACCGTTCGTCGATCACGAGCTTGTCGACCACCACTGCCATGGTCTGGTCGGCCGCGATCTGACTCGCCCGGAATTCGAAAGCATGATCACCGAGGCGGAACACCCCGGACCACCGGGGACGACGCTGTTCGACAGCCAGATCGGCTTCGCCCTGCGGCGCTGGTGCGCGCCGGTGCTCGACCTACCGGCGCATGCCGCACCGGAAGACTACCTCGAACGCCGGGCGGAGCTTGGCCACGCCGAGGTGCACCGGCGGCTGCTGCGTGCCTGCGGGATCATCACGTTCTGCGTCGACGCCGGATTTCAACCGGAGCCGCTGACCAGCGCCGCGGAGCTGGCCGAGCTCGCCGGCGGACGCGGCGTGGATGTGGTGCGGTTGGAGCGGGTCGCCGAGCAGGTCGCGGTCGACGTCATCACCGGGCAGATCGGCATGACCCACCTCGCCGACACCGTGCGGGCCCGGCTCGAGTCCGCCCGCCCCACCATGGTCGCGGTGAAGTCGGTCGCGGCCTACCGCGGTGGCCTGGAGCTGCCCGCACAGCGACCGACCGACCGCGAGGTCGCCGCCGCCGCCCGCGGCTGGATCCACGAGATCCGCGCCGGCGCCCCGATCCGGCTGACGGACCCCACCCTGCACGCCTTCCTCATCTGGTGCGGGGTCGACGCGCGGCTACCCATCCAGATCCACGTCGGGTACGGGGACTGCGACATCGACCTGCGCCGGGGCAACCCACTGCTGCTCACCGGCCTGCTGCGGGCGATAGCACCGACCGAGGTCAGTGTGCTGCTGCTGCACTGCTACCCGTTCCACCGGGAGGCCGGCTACCTAGCCCAGGTGTTCCCGAATGTCTACCTCGACCTCGGGCGCGCCATCCACAACTGCGGCCGCGGCTCGGCCGGCCTGCTCACGCAGGCACTCGAACTCGCCCCGTTCGGCAAGTTCCTCTTCTCCACCGACGCCTTCGCGCTCGGCGAGCTGTACCTGCTCGGGGCCGTCCTGTTCCGGCGTGGGTTGTCGGCGTTCCTCGCGGCGGGAGTCGCCGACGACGCCTGGACCGCGGCGGACGCCGAGCGGGTCGCCCGGCTCATCTGCGCGGACAACGCCCGCCGCGTCTACAACCTGCCCTGACCAACGACCTGCCCTGACCAGCACGGGCGGCTCGGCGGTCAGCCGGCGGCGGCCGGCGGGCAGAGGCAGAACGGGTGACCGACCGGGTCGAGAAGCACCCGCCACCGGTCCCCACCCGGCTGGAACTCGGCCTGCCTCGCGCCGAGGCCTTCCGCCAGGGCGATGGCGGCGTCCAGGCCGGCGACCCGGAAATCCAGGTGGAACTGCTGCGGGGCGTCCTGGTCCGGCCAGCGCGGCGGCTGGTAGCCCGCCACCCGCTGGAAACCGATCATGATCTCGGTCCCCGGTGGGGTGAGGTACGCCCAGGACCCCTCGTCGTCGGTGCCGGCGACGCCCCACCCGGTCAACGTGCCGTAGAAGGTCGCGAGCTCCTTCGCGTCCGGGCAGTCGAGCATCAGCCCGGCCCAGGTCGCCGCCACGTCACTCGCGGAGCCAGCACTTGCGGACCCAGTCGCCGCACCGGTAGCGGCCGCGCCCCCGGCCCTCTCCACACCCATCTCCCGAGCCGGGTCCGTTCCCGCCATGGCGATCTCCTTCGCGTTCCGGTGTCGATGTGTCGGATCCCATCCTCGAAGCCATACCTGACTTCTCCTGGCAGGTATGGCCCGGGGAGCATCGGGCATGCGTGCCGGCCGGCTCCTCTCCGTCCTGCTGCTGTTGCAGACCTGTGGGCGGCTCACGGCGCGTGAGATCGCCGACGAACTCGAGGTCTCCGTGCGGACGGTCTACCGGGATCTGGAGTCCCTCGCCGAGGCCGGGGTCCCCGTGCTGGCGGACCGCGGTGCCACCGGCGGGTACCGGCTGCTCGACGGCTACCGCACCCGGCTGACCGGGTTGACCTCCGGCGAGGCCGACTCTCTGTTCCTCGCCGGCATGCCGGCGGCCGCCGGCGAGCTGGGGCTCGGCACGATGCTCGCGGCGGCGGAACTGAAGCTGATGGCGGCCCTGCCCGAGCAGCTGCGCGAACGGGCCGGCCGGGTGCGGGAGCGCTTCCATCTCGACGCGCCCGGCTGGTTCCGGGCCACCGAGGACACGCCGCTGCTGACCGAGGTGGCAGCGGCGGTGTGGGAGCAGCGCCGCGTCCGGGTCACCTACCGGCGTTGGCGGGCCCCCCGTGAGATCATCCGGCACCTCGAACCGCTCGGTGTGGTCCTCAAAAGCGGCACCTGGTACCTGGTCGCCAACGTCGCACACGGCACCCAGGGCGTAGGCCTGGCCGAGGACGCTGGCAGCAGCCGCGACCCTGACGGCACCCGAGCCGCAGGCGCCACCGAGAGTGCGGACGGCAGCGGAGGCGCGGAACCGGCGGGCGGGCCGGCCACCCTGCCCCGGGTGTACCCGGTCGCGAAGATCCTCAGCCTCGAGACGACCACCAAGACGTTCGAACGGCCGCATGGCTTCGGCCTCGGCGCCTACTGGGCCGGCTGGACGGCCCGCTATGAATCCGAGGTCTACCGGGCGCGGGCGACCATGCGGCTTTCCCCGACCGGCGTGACGATGGCCCCCTTCCGGCTCCCCCCGGCGGTCGCCCGCGCCGTCCGGGAAACGGCGAGCGCACCGGAGGAGGACGGCTGGGTACGCGCGGTGGTGCCGATCGAGTCCGTCCGGCACGCCGAGCGCGAACTGCTCGTACTCGGCCCGGACCTGGAGGTGCTCCACCCCCCGGAGCTACGCGAGGCGATGACGCGCGCCGCGGGCGCGCTCGCCGCGCTGTACGGCGCACCGGCGGCGGGCAACGGCGGAAGTCGCAGGCCCGTCGCCGGGAACCACAACCTGCCGGAACCCTGACTGCCGGCAGCCTGACGCCTCCGGACGCCACGTGGCGCCTCGGTGCTTCGTCTGAATCACTGGGATGACGCCGGCACCAGGCTGCCAACCTTTACGGACGGTGGATGCCCACGCCCCTTGATCAGCGAGGGTCCACCCGTTCTTACGCCCTGTACGCGACAGCAAGCCCTCCAATAGGCGCGGGCCTGCTCCCTGGCCGTATCAGTGCTGAAGCAGGAGGCCCCTCGGGCGAGCGGCTCCTCAAACAGGCTCTTCGAAGTTAAGCGGGTTTGAGGCATCTGCGGGCTCGGCGGGTGGTTGCGCAGCGTGTTCGTAGCCGCTGGTTTTCGGGGTTGCGGTAGCCGAAGGCGTTGCGGGCGTCGAGCTTGATGCCCCGGTTG
>NZ_CDWRCK010000298.1:0-4620 GCF_977927595.1 Frankia sp. CcWB3 | reverse complement strand
GGCCGACCTCGCCGATCTTCCCGCCCCCGCCCGACGGCTGGTCGAACCGGCCGCCCTAGCCCCCAACCTCACCCCGGCCCTGACGGACCTGCTCGCCCGCACGCGCACCGCGCACCTCGCCTGTAAGACGCCCAAGGGCCAACACCGTGCTTGACCTGCAGCAACGCGCCCAGCGAGCGCAGCCGTCCCACGGGCGCGCGTAGCCCGGCCGCGCGGCGGGCCTGATCTCAAAACGAGAATCAGGGTGACCATCGCTGGACCCTGACCCGGATCGCCACCGTGATCGTCCGTATGTTCGGGGTGTCCTACACTCTCACCACGAGTCGTGGCTGCCGATCACTGATCACCTGCGTGGAGGGTTGGGCCGCGGACGCCACCTGGCACGGCCCGCGACTGCGTGCGACCAGCCGAAATACCGATTCCCGAGATCACGTCTCATCATCGCAGGAGTATCTGCGGACATGGTCGATGGCCATGTCCAATGCTCGAACGAGCGGGCGATCGGTGCGATAAGTCTTGCTCAGCAGCAGACCGCCCTGCAGTGCGGCCATGATGGCTTCGGCGAGCGCGGCCGGATCCGCTTCCGATCGAAGACTTCCCCGCTCGCGCATCGCGGTGAGTCCGGCAAGCAGCGGGGACTCCCATTCGGTGAAGCAGCTCTGCAGGACGCCACGGGTCCGCGGATCGCCATCGGCGAGCTCGTTGGCCAGGGACCCGAGCGGGCATCCGCCGGTGTGATCGACCGCGGCCCGTATCTCGATGATCTTGTCTCGCCAGTGCCCCAGGGCGGCCAGGGAGTCCAGGGAGTCCAGCTCCGGGCGCTGGGCCTGGACAACCTGCTGCGCCTGTTGCCGTATCACCGCCCGGATCAGGTCGTCCTTGTTGGCGAAGTAGTGGTACAGCTGCGACTTGCTGGTCCCGGTGACAGCCATCACATCGTCCAGACTCGTGCCGGCCGCCCCGCGCTCGCGCACCAGCTCGGCCGCGGCCGCCACGATGCGGGCTCTGGTCGCAGCACCCCGAGGGGTCAGTATCGGCACAGGCTTCATGGATCTCACGGACGGTAAGGCTAACCGAAACTGGACTTGTGAGTTCAATTCTAGCTCCGTACGCTGGACCAGACAGTCCACTACTCAAAGTGGCAACACCGCCCGACGCGACAGCGCGAGGGAGCAACAATCATGAATCGGCTCGACAACGGCCAGCTCTTCCCGAAGGTCCAGGTTCCCAAGGTCGGCGGAGGGTCCCTCTGCCTGCCAGAGGACCTGGCCGGCCACTTCGGCGTCGTCCTGATCTATCGCGGATCGTGGTGCCCGTACTGCAACGCACAACTCGCGGCGTTCCAGCGGGCGGGCGACGCTCTCACGGATCTCGATGTCCGGGTCGCCGCGCTGTCCGTCGACGACGAGGAGAGCGGCCGCAGACTCGTCGACAAGCATCGCATCGATTTTCCCGTCGGTCACAGTGCCGACGTCGACGGGATAGCCGAGGCGACGGATGCCTACATCAATGATGAATCCTCCGGCGACCCGCGGCGGTACCTCCAGTCAACCGGTTTCGTCCTGGCCCCCAATGGCAGCGTGATCACAGCTGTCTACTCCAGCGGCGCCATCGGACGCCTGGTCCCTGACGACGTCGTCGGGTTGGTCCGCTACATACGCGACCACGGATGAGCGCGCATCCCACCGTGGAGCCGCGGCCAGACAACAACGCATTCCGGGTAAGCGAGGTATACACACCGTGAAAGCTGTCCAGATACACCGTTTCGGCGGATCCGAGGTCTTCGAGATCGTCGAGACTCCCACTCCGGCGCCGGGTCCCGGTCAGGTACTCGTCCGAGTCCATGCGGCCGGCGTCAACTTCGCCGAGGTCCTCATGCGTGAGAACCGGTATGCGGTGACACCCGATCTTCCTGCCGTCCTCGGCATGGAGGTTGCCGGCACCGTCGAAGCCATCGGGGCCGGTGTCGGCGGGCTCGGGATCGGTGCCCGCGTCGCCGCGCCGCTGTTTGCCGCGGGCGTGTCATTCGGGGGTTACACGGACCATGTCCTGATCAGCGCCGACTTCGTCGCCCCGCTTCCACCGGAACTACCGTTCGAGGATGCGACGGCGTTGATGGTCCAGGGACTCACTGCCCTGCACCTGACCAGCACCGCCGAAGGGCAAGGCGGTGCTGGTCAGCGCCGCCGCCGGTGGGGTCGGCACGCTTCTCGTCCAACTCGCCAAGCACGCGGGGGCAAGGAGCGTGATCGCCGCCGCGAGTACCGCCGAGAAGCTCGACACAGCCCGTTCGCTCGGCGCTGACGCAGGAGTCGACTACACCCGACCCGACTGGGTTGAGCAGGCGCGCGCGGCGAGCGACGGAAACGGTCCCGATATCATTTATGAATCGGTCGGCGGCGCGGTGACGACCGCGAGTCTCGACGCGCTCGCCCCGCTGGGTGAACTCGTCATATACGGGGCACTCAACATCCAGGAGTTCCAGCTCGGCGTACCAGAGCTACTCGGCCTCATTTTCAAGAATCAGTCCGTGACGGGCTTCGCGCTCGCCCCGCTGCTGAGCACGCACACCCTGCGGGAGGGGCTCGCCGAGCTGTTCGACCTCGCCATCCGGGATGAGATCACCGTGACCGTCAGTGGAACCTATCCCCTGGAGAAGGTGGCTGAGGCACACCGGGAACTCGAAGAGCGACGCACGACCGGCAAGATCGTTCTGGTGCCGTAAGGAGAAGCTGACAGAGAAAGGAAACCAGGCTCCGATCCGCCGATATCTCACCATCGTCGTCTCAGCACAGTACGCCGCTGCGGCCACCGCGTATTCCTCCTCACCCGGGCTCCCGGCAGAACTCGATGAGGATCACGCGGTGGCCGTTTTGCGTTGCCGGTGTTCAGTACGGCTTCTCTGCATCCCAGCTGCTATTCCCGAACCCGCCGACGGCCTCCACCTCGTAAGGTTCTCCACGCTTCCGCGGACGATGACGGAACGGCCTTATCGATTATTACTCTGTAAGATTTTCCGCACACTCTCGATCTCTTTTTTGGATTAGTGTCATGTCCGACCGAGAAGGAGGTAGAAATGCACAAAACAAACCGCGCATCCATCCGTTCCCGTTTCGCGGCCGGTACCGCGGCAGTCGCGGTGGGGACCGCTCTCGCCACTGTCGCGGCGACGCCGGCACACGCCGCCGGGTCGTTCACGACCGACCTGGGCCCGGTAGAACTGGTGTCGGTAACCCTGGGTGGCACGGGCGGCGCCAGCGACAGCACACGGGTGGACTTTCCTGGTTCGCAGGTTTCCGCCGACGGCCGGTACGTCATCTTCGAGTCGGCCGCGTCCGGCCTGGTGGCCGGTGACACCAACGGCGACTGGGACGTCTTCCTGCGGGACCTGACCACGCAGACGACGACCCGGATCTCCGTCGCCAAGACCGTGACCGGCAAGGGGCGACGGGCGACCACGACGTTCACGCAGGTCGAGGGTTCATCGAGCGGCGGGGTGGCGCTTTCGGCCGACGGGTCGATCGCGGCCTTCACCTCATTTTCCAGCGAACTGGTGCCAGGCCAGCCGGGCCAGACCGGTGTGCAGGACGTGTTCGTCCGCGACAACCGCACGGGGGACGTCACCCTGGTCTCCGCGCCGACCGGTCTGCTCTCCAGCCACGTCGGCGCCCTCCAGCCCAGTGTGTCGGCGGACGGTTCGACCGTGTCGTTCAGCGCACGGACGAGCAGCGCGCCATACCAGATCTTCGTGTACAACGTGGCGACGGGGACGACGACGCTCGCGTCGGTGACGGGAACCGGCACCGACGGGAACGGCTCGAGCGTGGTCAGCAGCCTGTCCGCGGACGGCACCCGGCTGTCATTCCTGTCCTACGCATCGGACCTCGTCGCTGGTGACGTCAACGGCAGCGGCGACATCTTCGTGCGTGACCTGACCACGGGGCAGACCGTGCCGGCCACCGTCACAGCCGACGGTGTGTGGGGTGACGACAACTTCGCATCGCTGGCGCGGATCTCCGGCGACGGGACGAAAGTGGCGTTCTCCTCCCCGGCCACGAACCTCGTGCCGGACGACACCAACGGGCTCACCGACATCTTCCTCAAGGACCTCGTGACCGGCAAGCTGACCCGCGTGTCGACCGATCAGGACGGCAGGCAGTTCGACCGAACGGCGACGGCGCCGTGGATCTCCCAGGACGGCACCACCGTGGTCTTCAGCGCGTTCTATGCAACAGATGTATCGCCCGGGGTGCCCGGTGCCATCAGCGACATCTTCGTCAAGCGCCTGGACACCGGTTCGCTGGCCCTCGTCTCCACCAACAGTGACGGTGCCAGCATCAACTATTCGGCGCAGTTTCCCACGATCAGCACTGACGGCTCCCAGGTCGTGTTCCAGTCCTCGGCCGACAATCTGGTGCCAGAGTACACGGGTGGCATTGTACCGTTTCAGCAGGTCTACCACAAGACCCTGAGCTGACAACCCGCCGACCACCGGCCGTCCACGCGGACCTTCCGCGTGGACGGTTCCCGTTCTCAGGCGTCCCCGGTGGCCCGCTCGAACGCGGCGAGGAGTATTCCTGCCGGCCAGAATCCCTGGTTATGCCGGGTCTTCGAAGTTAA
>NZ_CDWRCK010000297.1:2358-5032 GCF_977927595.1 Frankia sp. CcWB3 | reverse complement strand
CCACCGAGTACCGGACCGCGATCCCGCCCCGGCCGCCGGTCCCGCCTCCGAACGAACGGCTGGCGGGACCGGCGGACGCGCACCATGCACCGCCGCAGGCTGCTCGGGCGCGCTACGGCCGACGGAGATACCACCGTCCCGGATGTCGGCGTTTCACGGCCCCCGGTGGCGACGTCCGGGGCGGCGCCACAGCGTGTGCCGCTCGAGACCACGCCGCCCGCCGATCCCACCGCGCCCGCCGAGGCGCAGGTCCGGATTCTCGGGCTGCCCACCGTCGAGGGTCCCGGGCGGCCACCCGCCGAGCGCATCGACCTGTTGACCGAGGTCATCGTCTACCTCGCGCTGCACCGGGAAGGCGTAGACAGTCGGCTTCTCGCCGAGGAGATCTGGCCATCCGACACCACAGAGGAGATCGCCGACGCCGCGCTGGCCGAAGCGCGCCAGTGGCTGGGGACCGATGCCAACGGCTCGCCTCGAATCATGATCGGCCCGGATGGCCGATGGTGGCTGAGTCCGGATGTGCGCTGCGACTGGGAACTCTTCGTGGCCTACACCCACCGGGCCGGTCTGCCGGGCAGCGACGCCGAGGCGGATCTGACGACGGCCCTGCGGATGGTCAGCGGCCCCCTGTGGACGGATCTGCCTGCCGGGCGGTACCGCTGGGCGACCACCGGGCCAATCGCCCGAAGCACCTGGGCGGGCGTGGTCGACGTGGCGCATCGCCTCGCCCAACTGACGTTGGACTTCGGTGACACGATGACGGCGATGGCGGCCTGCCGCACCGGGCTACGGGCTGTGCCGACCCCCGAAGTGCTCTGGCGGGACCTGCTGCGCACGGTCGCCGCGCGGGGTGATCGCCGAACTCTGCAGGCTGTGGCAACGGAGATGTACCGAACTATCGGTGTCAGCGGGGTGCGCCGCGGCGGGCGGGCCGAGGCCGAGACGGACGCACTGGTGCAGACCCTGCTGCCCGGATTCCGTCGCGGCCGGCGGTAGTGCCCGTCTCCGCTCCCGGGGCAGCCGGCAGAGGACCCGGCCTGATGGCTGGTCGCTGGTGACGCTAGCCAACCTCGGGGATCTTGGGCACCCCGGAGATCTCCGAGGCACCGGGGTCCGCGGTGAACTCGGCAGCCGCGGCAGGAGAAGAATCGGGACCGCGCAACGCCGACGCGCGAACCATGATCGCGACGAGCAGGACAAGCACGACGACCATGGCGAGTTGCAGGCCCGCCAGCTCGGCGAGCCCACCGATGAGAGCCGGCCCGCACAACCATCCGGCATACCCGACCGTGCCGACCACGGCGATGGAGCTGCCCGTCGACGACCTGAGCCGCCCCGTCGCGGAGAACACCGCGGGCAGCACGCAGGCGGTGCCGACGCCGAGCGTTCCGAATCCGACGATTCCCCCGACCGTGCCGAACGCCGAGGAACCGAGCGCAAGCATGACCGCGAATCCCACCATCGCGGTCACGGCGAGGCCGCGGACCGTTCGGGTCGGGCCGAACCGTGCCATGGCGCGGTCCCCGAACAGGCGCACGACGAACATGCAGGAGGTGAAGGCCACAAAGCCGATACCCGCGATTCCGGCAGCCGCTCCGGCTACCTCGGTGAGGTAGACGGCGCTCCAGTCCGCCGCCACACCTTCACAGAGGAAACTACCGAAGGCGATGACGCACAGTGCGACGAACTGCCGGGCACGGCTGCCGGTGCCCGCGGGACCCGGGGGCACCGCTCTGTCGCGGTCTCCGCCCCAGCCGTCTCGCCCGTCCCCTGGCGCGACTTCCGGTGCAGCGCCGTCGGGCAGCATCCAGGCCGTGGCGGGTAGGGCGGCAGCGAGACCCAACCCGCCGAGCACCGCGAACTGCACGCCGATCGGGACACTCAGAGCGGCCGCCGCCGAACCGATCCCGGCCCCGGACAGGGCACCCGCCGTCCACGCCGCATGGGCGGAGGTCATGATCGGCCGCTGGTAGCAGCGCTCAATCCCCACGGCCTGGGTGTTCAGGGAGATGTCGAGGCAACTGCTGGTCGCCCCCCACAGGGCGAGCAGAGCGAACAGAGACCAGGGTCCCTCGATGAGCGGGACCAGAAGACCGGTGGCGCAGTAGGCGGGCAGACCTGCTCGCACCATGGTGATGCTGCCGTACCGGGTGACCGCCAGACCGATCAGCCACAATGTCAGAACCGCCCCGATCGGGGCGCCGAGCAGGGTCAGACCGAGCTGCCCGTCGCCGAGTTCGAGCCCCTCCTTGATTTGCGGTATACGCGGCGCCCAGCTCGCAAGCAGCAGAGCCAGCAGGAACAGCGAGCTCATCGTCGCCGCCCGGGCACGGAACAGTGCTTGGGCGGCGAAGGGCTGGCTCCGAGTCGCGCGGCGCACGCCGCCCGGATCCATCAGGATGATCTCCAGCCGTCGATCTTCACGATGCGCACGCCAGGAGGAGAATTACCCTGCGCCCCGGATCGTTACGCCTCATTACTCCACGCGACGATACTCGATAAGATCGGGCAGCGCTCTGGCGACAGCCAATCATGTTTTGACAAATCTAATTACGATATACAAAATCCAATTACTTTGCATAAAATCAAATTATGATCGACGGCACCTGATGACGTCCCGATGTCACTATGGAGTCGAAATGAAATAACTTGCGCGTTGCGAACCCTCCACAGG
>NZ_CDWRCK010000297.1:0-1946 GCF_977927595.1 Frankia sp. CcWB3 | reverse complement strand
GTCCCCTATGAGGACTGCTCGACCATGAGGACCTCTCGGCAGCGGGCGCTAACGTGCCCGCCCGATCGGGCACGATGGCGTTCCCGTGGCCGTCGCGTCGGGTACTGGCGGGGTGCGTCTGGTCATGCTCTCGGACACACACCTCCCGGTGCGGGCGCGCGAGCTGCCCGCCGAGGTCTGGTCCGCCGTCGACGCGGCGGACGGTCAGCGGTTGACCGTCCGCCGCGCGCCCCACCGGCAACTCCTCCTGCCGGCGCCGCAGCTGCCGATTCGACGATGATCCCACAGCTGTCCACACAAGAAGCACAGGATGAACTACAGACAGCTACATCCCCCTCGGAGGATCGGTGCCATCCGTCGGGTGCTGTAAGCTGGCACCGCCGGCCACCACGGCGGTACATCGCGCTCGTAGCTCAACGGACAGAGCATCTGACTACGGATCAGAAGGTTGGGGGTTCGAGTCCCTCCGAGCGCACGTCAGGTTGAGACAGGTCAGAGCCCCGCAGCCACTACTCCGGCGCGGGGCTCTGAGCTTTGCGTAGGCGATGTCCCAGCCCGGGCGGAGAGGGTCAATCGCCCTCGCGACGGATCCGGAGAAGGCCGCGGTGCGCCACTGTCACGGCCCCAGCGAGGTCGTGATGCGTGACCAGGTCCTCGACGGCCGCGATCACGGCGCGTGCCGACTGGTCGTCAAGCCGGAAGACCACGATCCCGCTGTGCGATCCCGGCGGGTAGGCACGGATGTTCCCGAAGCCGCGGTCGAGGGTGAACACGATCCGGTTCTCGGCAACCGCAGCAGCGAGCACCTCCGGATCGGAGCGGCCCGACAGGTTCTCCGCAAGCACGGTATCGGCGTCGATCCCGTGCTTGGCGAGTCGCTCGGCAAGGGAGACCGGGAGACCCTCGTCCAGCTTGACCTTCACGGCGCGGTACGAAGCGGCACGAGATCCTCCCGCGCCAGACGCGCCCCGTAGGCAGCGGCCGCACGGATCCCCGACACGGTCAGCGACGGGTACTCCGCGATGATCTCACCGTCGGACATACCGTCGGCAAGGCAGTCGAGCACGACACTCACCGGCACCCGGGTCCCCCGGATACACGCCTGCCCATGACCGACTGTCGGGTCGGCCACGACGAGCGCCAGAAGATCTTCCGCCATGCCTCCCAGTATGCTCCCGGATCTCAGCGTCGAGCGCCCATCACGTGGTCCAAGCCGTGGCACGAGTGACAGCCAAGTTGACAGCCAAGCCGCTGGACGCGGGTGGACGTCGACGGACACCGGTGGACGGAACGCTCATGGTCAGCAGGCAGGGCGGACGTTGACAGACGTCGACGGAAGATCCAAATCTAACTACGGATCAGAAGGTTGGGGGTTCGAGTCCCTCCGAGCGCACATCAAACACCCCCAACCCGATGGCCGGGTTGGGGGTGTTCTGCATGGCGCTGGTCACGCTGGTGACGAGGGCCAGGTTGTGTTCGTCGATGCCGACCGTGCATGTGACGTGGTTCACTCGTGCGTCGTAGATGATCTCGAGGCCGTAAGCGTCGAAGAGGCCCCTGAGAAACTCCTCGGGCATGCGGGTGAGCTCGGCGCGGGTGACGGTTCCAAGGAGATCGAATAGGTCCGTGTCGCTGCCCGCTTGGGCTGGCGGGTGGGCGCGGAGGTGAGCCAGGTCGCGTCGTTTGACTTCCTGTTCGCTGCTGATCTGCGCTGACCGGCGGTTGATGTCCTGGAGAAGCTCAGGTTCGAGGTCGTCGGTAGTTTCGAGCGTGTTCAGAAGTCGACGTCGTCGCTGGCTCAGATCGTCAAGGGTGCGTTCCACCGCGTTGATCTTCTCCTGCCATTGCTGCCGGGCCTGTTTGGTAAACATTCACGTAGATTCGTGATCTTGCGGTGAGTGGTTGGTGTTGGAGCTGGGTGTGGATGTTGTTCGCCGGTCTGGTGT
>NZ_CDWRCK010000296.1:4108-5064 GCF_977927595.1 Frankia sp. CcWB3 | reverse complement strand
GGTCACAGCAGGCCACGTCGAGCCAACATTACGCACAGTTACCAAACTGGCTGGGGTTTCACGCCCACCCCGGTTAACTTCGAAGACCCCTCAAACCCTGCCCCCTACTCGGCCACCTCCGCCTCTGATACGCCGCCAGACGCGGTCGCCGCAGCTTCTTCGTTTTTTCTTACAAAGTACGGAGAACCACGCTGCGGCCGCTCGCGCACACCGCCACACCGATTCGCCGGAAAGAGATCACATAGAGATCACTGTGGCTGTAATAATAGGTGATGCCAACTCCTGCCATTCATGGAGCACGTAGACTTCTGGCGTGGCCAGAGGAAGCTACGACGTGGTGATCGTGGGCGCGGGCCCGGCTGGGAGCGTGGCCGCCTTCGCATTGAAGCGACAGAACCCTCGCCTTCGCGTGCTTCTGACCGACAAGGCTGTTTTCCCGCGCGATAAGGCGTGCGGTGACGGCCTCGGCGCCGGGGCCGTTGCGGCCCTACGCCGCCTGGGCCTGCTTGGTGTTGTCCATGATGCCATTTCACCGTTAAACGTGCGAGTCAGCGGACCTGACGGAACCGAGGCGACGGCGGTCGGCCCGACGGTCGCCGGCCGCGATCTTTCCGGGTATGTACTTCCACGTGAGATCCTCGACGCGCGTCTCGTTGCTGCGGCACGCGAGGTCGGAGTTGAAATTCGAGAAGGCATATCATACCATTCATCGGGGCTGACCGCTAACAGCCGGATTATCACATTTCAAATCGGTTCGGAATCGAGCTCCGTCGAGGCAGCCCCTGATGATCGGTGCCGATGGCGCCTATTCTCGGGTACGACGCGATCTTGGAGTCGGTCGCCAGGATGACCGATTCTCCTCGATCGCCATACGCTCATATGCCAAGTTCTCGGATCCGCGCCGCGCCCCGCAGGAGGTTATGCCGCTCCGACTTGACTTCAGTGACAAGGGGGAC
>NZ_CDWRCK010000296.1:0-3694 GCF_977927595.1 Frankia sp. CcWB3 | reverse complement strand
CCTGTGGAGGGTTCGAAACGCGCAAGTTATTTCATTTCGACTCCTCAGCTCTTTGAACAGAAATTTAGACGGCGATTTCGATTGCACTTCGCCAGCTGCACGGTGGCGAATATGATCATGGGCAACAAGAGATGGGCTAATCTGGTTATCCGGGCAGCGTCTCGAGACGGCAACGTTATGGACGCAGCATCTCTTATGCTCTTCGATGAACGCCGCATGTACCTATCCACAGGAGCCCGAATCCTCGTCTACGGCACACGAAGATGATGTCCGTTACCGGCTCCACGATGCCGCCTCCGGAACCGGCACCGGCACCGGCAGCAGGAACCGGAAAACCGTGCCGGTGCCGACGGCACTGGACACCTCGACCCGGCCGCCGTGGGCGGCGGCGGTCGCCGCGACGATGGACAGCCCCAGCCCGTTGCCGCCAGGCCCCCGTGCCCGGCTGTCCGCGGCCCGGTAGAAGCGGTCGAACACGTGCTCGGCAACCTCCGGTGGCATGCCCGGCCCGTGGTCGATGACGTGAAGCTCCGCGCCCCCGGGGGTCCCGGGGGCGGCGGGGCCGGTCGGCGCGGCGCCCGCCGGCAGCGCGTGCAGCCGCACCTCGATCGGCGTCTCGGGCGGGGTGTGGACGCGGGCGTTGGTCAGGAGGTTGCCGGCGAGCTGGCGCAGCGCGTTCTCGTCGCCGAGGACGACGCAGCTCGCCGGGAGCTCGGCGCTCACCGGGCGCTCGGGGGCCGCGACCCGCAGGTCGGCGACGGCGTCGCGGACGAGCCTGGCAAAGTCGATCTCGGCCCGCCGCATCGGTCGCTGCTCGTCGAGGTGGGCCAGGTACAGCAGGTCGTCGACGAGGGTGCTCATCCGGGCGGTCTCCTCCTGGACCCGGCGTAGCGCGTCATCCGCGTCGACCGCCGTCACCATTCCGCCGCGCAGCAGATCGGCGTAGCCGCGGATCGAGGTCAACGGCGTCCGCAGCTCGTGGGAGGCGTCGGCGGCGAAGCGGCGGAGCTGCTCCTGGGAGGCGACCCGGGCGGCGAACGCGGCCTGGATCTGGCCGAGCATCGTGTTGAGGGCCATGGCGAGCTGACCGGTCTCCGAACGGGCCGACCCCGCCGGCACCCGCCGGTCGAGATCCCCCCCCGGCGATCGCCGACGCGGTGGAGATCATCTGACGCAGTGGGCGCAGGCCACGGGTCAGCCACACCCAGGCGAGCACGGCGATCGCGGCGAGCACCGCGAGACCCACCGCCACTTCGATCATCACCAGTCGGTGGACCGTCTCCGCGACCGGCTTCAGCGGCAGCGCGACGAGAACCCGTGGCCCGCGCGGACTGTCCCGGACGACCGCTCGGTACCGCTCCCGGTCGGCGATGACGGTGAACGGTGCGGCACCCCGGTCCCCGGCGGCGTCCAGCAGGGGCGTAGCCGGCGGCGTGGGAGTCACCGAACCCGCGATGCGCAGCACCGTCCCGTCCGTCCGCCGGATCTCCACCAGGTAGTCGGTCGGCGCCACGGCCCGCTCCACCCCGGCCCGGCCCAGCGCCTCCCACCGGGACAGATAGGCAGCAGCCGGCAGGCCGCCCAGCACCCGCGCGCGGGTGAGCTGCTGGTCGATCCGGTCGTCCAGGTAGGCACGCAGCGCGAACACGCTCGCCCCACCCACGATGACCAGTCCCAGTGCGGTCAGCGCGATCAGGCCGGACATCAGCTTCAGGCGGAGCGTCACCGGTTGGACCCCGCCACCGGAAGGCGCAGCACGTAGCCAAAACCACGCTGGGTGTGGATGAGAGACGGGCCGTGCCGGCCGAGCTTGCGCCGCAGGTAGCTGACGTACTGGTCCACGATGGTCGGCTCGCCCGCGTAGTCGTAGCTCCACACCGCGTCGAGGATCTGGGTCCTGGACAGCACCCGGTTGGGGTTGGTCAGGAAGTACCGCAGCAGGGAGAACTCCGTCGGCGACAGGTCGATCGGCTCCCCGGCGCGGCGGACGAGATGGGCGTCCGGGTCGAGTTCCACGTCGGCGAACCGCAGCGGGGACGGCGGCACGGGTGCCGGCTCGGCCGGCGGAGGTGACGTCCGGCGCAGCACGGCCCGGACCCGGGCGACGAGCTCGTCGACGGCGAACGGCTTGGTGACGTAGTCGTCGCCGCCGTAGGTGAGGCCGGCGATCTTGTCCCGGTGGGCGTTGCGCGCGCTCAGGTAGACGACGGGTACCGGGTGCCCGTCCGCGCGCAACATCCGGCAGATCTCGAAGCCGTCGATGTCGGGCAGCATCACATCAAGGATCATCAGATCCGGCCGGGCCTCGACGGCCAACTCGAGCGCCGCCCGACCGGTGGTCGCGGTCAGAACGTCGAAACCATGGAAACGTAACGCCATCCGCAGCAGATCGACGATGTTCGGCTCATCGTCGACAACCAGCACACGCGGGGCAGTGGACATGTCCGGCTCCCTGGACGCGACCTCGATGCAGCGGGTGGACGGCGATGCGGGCGGCGATGTCGACATCGTCCGCGTCGAGTTCATCCGAGCATCATGAGAGTTCGGTGTGAGCCGGATGCCGACCGGGCGCGCCGGGACTGTCCGGCCGGGCGTCCTCGCCGGGCCTGGCAAGGATGCCCGCTCCCGCAGCGGGACTGCCTCGGCGGAACAGTTCCACGCTCGGTAATCCACACCCGCGGGACATGGTTAACACATGATCCCTCTGGAACAGTTCCCCAATGAAATCACTCACGGACATCGACCTGATACGCGATCTGGAGCCCGTCGCCGAGGCCAACCTGAACCGGCATCTCGGCGTCGCCGCCGAATGGATGCCGCACGAGTACGTACCCTGGGGCGAGGGCCGCGACTTCGACAGTCTCCCCTGGGAGCCCGGGCAGTCGAAGCTTTCCAAGATCGCGCAGATCGCGTTCGAGGTCAACCTGCTGACCGAGGACAACCTGCCGAGCTACCACCGGGAGATCGCGGACGCGTTCGGCCGGGACGGCGCCTGGGGAAGCTGGGTGCACCGGTGGACCGCCGAAGAGGGGCGCCACTCCATAGCGATGCGCGACTACCTCCTGGTCACCCGGGCGGTGGACCCGATCGCCCTCGAACGCAACCGCATGTACCAGATGGGCAAGGGCTACGACAGCCGGGACAAGTCCCCGCTGGAGGCAACGGCGTACGTCTCCTTCCAGGAACTGGCGACCCGGGTGAGCCACCGCAACACTGGCCGTTTCTGCGGGGAACCGATCGCCGAGAAGCTGCTCACGCGGGTGGCGACGGACGAGAACCTGCACATGATCTTCTATCGGAACGTGATCGCGGGGGCGCTGGAGCTCGACCCCTCGCGTACCGTGGTGGCCATCCGCGACGAGCTCGTCAACTTCCAGATGCCCGGCACCGGCATCCGTGACTTCGGCCGCAAGGCGATCCAGATCGCCCGGGCCGGCATCTACAACCTGCGCATCCACCACGACGACGTGGTGCTGCCGATCCTGCGTCACTGGCGGTTCTTCGACCTGGAGGGCCTGAATGGCGAGGCTGAGAAGGCCCGCGAGGAGGTCTCCGCCTTCGTCACCGGGCTCGACGCCCTCGCGACGCAGCAGGAAGCGAAGCTGGCGCGGACCACGGAACGTGCCACCCGGCGAGCCGAGGCGTTGGCCTCGGCCTAACGCATAACCTGTATAGGAGTCGAAATGAAATAACT
>NZ_CDWRCK010000295.1:2252-4861 GCF_977927595.1 Frankia sp. CcWB3 | reverse complement strand
CGTGGGGGGCCGGCGGCGGGGGGGAGGGATCGCTTACTCCAAAGGATAAGGATGAAGGTCCGGTTCGCCGGACCTTCATACAACCTTCCGGGGCAGCGGGGTCACACCGCCCAGGTCCGCGGGCAGGCGCAGGGGCTTCTCGACGCCCCCCACGGCCGCCGTGAGGGCGGCGGCCGGCGGCCCGGCGGTCACCGGTTCCGCGGGTGCCGGGACGCTCACGGCAGGAGGCGGGACGCGGACCTGGGCTGCGGGGGACGCCCCGTCGCCCGGACGAACCGGCGCCGCCGCGGCGGCGGGCGACTGCACCGTGGGACGCGTCACCACGAGGCCGGGAGCGGAGCGGTTCAGGTATCGCCGGGCGCGCATCACGTCGACGAGCATCGCGGGAGTGTGCCGGGTCACCCGGAACGTGCCACCGGGTATCTCCGCCCATCGGACCGGGACCTCGGTGATCCGGTAGCCGATCGACCGGGCGATCGAGAGCACCTCCACGTCGAACCCAAATCCGGAGGAGCGCGCAAGGCTGAACAGCAGCTTGGCCTCGGGACCGCGGAAGGCCTTGAATCCGCATTGGGTGTCGGCGACGTCCAGGCTGGTCAGGGACCGGGTGATCTGGTTGAAGGCCCAGCTGCCGACCCGCCGGCCACTGCTGCGGACCGCACCCGCCCCGACCCGGCGCGATCCGAGCGCCACTTCGGCGTGCTCCAACGCGGCGAGGAGCAGAGGAAGATCATTGACGTCCGAGGCGCCGTCGGCGTCCAGGAAGGCGATCGACTCACCGTGCGCGACCGACACCCCCATGCGGACCGCGGCGCCCTTACCCGAGTTCCACGGCAGCCGCAGGACCCGACCACCGGGCAGATCCGCGAGCAGTTCCTCGGCGATCGCAGCGGTGCCGTCCGTGCTGCCGTCGTCGACCATAATCACCTCGGCATCGGGGATCCTGTGCATGACCGAGATCAGCGGGGGTAGCGAGCCGGGCAGGCGCATCGCCTCGTTGTAGGCGGGGATGACGACGCTCACAGGCACGCAGTCCAAGACTCAACTCCTAGGCCGCGACGGCAGAGCCGATGACTGAAGCCACCGAGGCGCAGCGGTTGGTGACGGCTGATCGAGATCAGCAAACAGTTTCAGGTGTTCTACCGAAATGCGGCAAAGCATGCATGCTCAAGTTTCCTTTCGTTTCATTTACTAGCAAGGTGGCACAATGAACATCTATTGAGTACAGATGGACATCTATTGGGCACATGCTGGGCTATCGGACGTTCATCTGTCGATGTGTAGCATACGGATGGGGGAGAACAGCTCGGACAGGGGGTGGCCGATCCCCCCGGATCGCCTCGGATCATCCTGGATCGGGCAGTCGGCGCTGTCGCCGTCGGGCGACCCGCCGGTAGTACACGGGACGGTGAACTTCCGGAAACCTTCGGAAACGCAAGGATGGAGATCAACCTGTCGCGGGGGATAACCGCGCACCGGCGGATTTCCGACGTCCACCCGCGTCACGAGGCCTCCCGAGCGGCCCGCTTCTGGGATGATCCGCCAAGGTTTCCGGCCAGAGCGGATGGAGGAGCCATGCCACGACCCGAGCGCGCAGGCCGGGCCCGGTCGCAGGCGGCCGGGGCGGGCGAGGCGGACGCGCAGCTGCGCGGTCTCATCGACGCGGGTCGCAGCAAGCTGCCCCCGAGAACGGCGATGCGGGCCCGCGACGCCGCCCGGCCCACCGACGCCGACCTCGCCGAGGCCGAGCGATCGATGGTATTGCATCGCGGATCACGCCCCACCCCGGCGACCCCGTCGACCAGCTCCACCGACCCGGTCCACCGCGGCGGCCCCAGCCGTGCCGGAACCGGTCGTGCCGGAGCCGAGAGCGGCACGACCGACCGCCGCGGCCGGGGTACCCGGAGGACCCGCCGACGCTCCGACCGCGGATCCGCCGGACCGCGTGAGAGCGGCCCTACCGAGACCGGATCCGCCGGGACCGGGTCTGCCGGGACCGGGTCCTCGAAGAACAGGTCTCAGGAAGCCGACGACGCCGACCCGGGCACCGACGGCACGTCCCCGGTCCGCTCGTAGGCCGAGAGCATCCGCAGCCGCCGCACGTGTCGTTGCTCCCCGCTGAACGGCGTGGTGAGGAAGACCTCGGCGAACGTCAGGGCCTCCGTGACGGTGTACATGCGCGCGCCGAGGCTCAGCACGTTGGCATCGTTGTGCTGGCGGGCCAGCGTCGCCGTCTGCTCGCTCCACGCCAGGGCCGCGCGCACCCCGGCGACCTTGTTCGCCGCGATGGCCTCCCCGTTGCCCGATCCCCCGATGACGATGCCCACGCTGCCCGGTTCGGCGGCGGTGGCGGCGGCGGCGGCGAGGACGAACGGGGGGTAGTCATCGTCGGGGTCGTACTCGGCAGGACCATGGTCGACGGGCGCGTGGCCCAGCTCCACCAGACGCTCGGCGAGCGCCTCCTTCAGGCGGAAGCCTGCATGGTCAGATCCCAGATGGACACGCATGATGTGCCATCATGCCCGATCACGTGAAGATCGGGTCCTGGTCCCGGGTCCGCTTGAGCTCGTAGAAGCCAGGGGTACCGGCGACGAGCAGAACTCCGTCTC
>NZ_CDWRCK010000295.1:0-2028 GCF_977927595.1 Frankia sp. CcWB3 | reverse complement strand
ACGTGCGGCCTCCTCCCCCTTGGGTGCCGGGGTGATCACCGGACCGAAGAAGGCGGTCTCCCCCACGGCGATGACCGGGGTGCCCACGTCCATGCCCACCCGGCCGATCCCCTCGGCATGGCTGGCCCGCACCCGCTCGTCCCATTCCGCCTTGTCCAGGTGACGGCGACGGCCAAGCGCCGTGTACAGCGGGCGCAGGATGTCCGCACCGTGCCGGTCGACGGCGGCGGCGCAGAGCCGCGCCGGCCCCCAGGCGCTGGCCAGCAGCTGCTTGTACTGCTCGGGCATGTCCCGGTCTTCGTTGAGCACCGACAGGCTCATCACGTGCCAGCGGATCCGCACCGGCCGGATCTTCTCGACCTCCAGTAGCCAGCGGGAGGTAAGCCAGGCCCACGGACAGGACGGGTCGAACCAGAGATCGGCGAAGACCGCTTCGGTCGCGTCCGCGGGCAAGGGTACGGGCGTGGGTGAGGGTACGGACGTGGCCGCGGGGGTGTCGAGAGTGTCGGCGCTCATGTGGTCTCCTCGGTCGACGGCACCGTTCGACCGGGATCAACCCGTCAGGGTGGTGGTCACTTCCCGCTCGCGGCAAGATAACCGGCGACCCTGTTCACCATGGCGACGAACGGAACGGCGGCGATGGCACCGGGGATGCCGGCCAACACGCCACCGGCCGACAGCGCGATGACAATCGCGAGCGGGTGCAACCGCACCGCCCGTCGCATGACCAGCGGCTGCAACAGGTGCCCCTCGATCTGCTGCACGGCCAACACGACGCCCAGAATGATCAACGCATCCGGCACGCCGTTCGAGACCAGGGTCACCAGTACCGCTGCGGCGCCGGCCACCGCCGCCCCGACAATCGGGACAAACCCGCCGAAGAACGTCAGCAGGGCCAGCGGCGCGACGAGCGGGACACCCACGCCGACCAGGCCGATGGTGATACCGATCGCGTCGACCGCCGCGACGAAGACCGTCCCACGGATGTAGCCGGTCAGCGTGTTCCACGCCTCCCGACCGGCGCCGCGCACCCGATCCTCCGCTCCGTCCGGGAAGCGGGTGACGATCCAGTCCCAGATACGATCCCCGTCGTACAGGAAGAAGAAGGTCGAGAACAGGGTGACGAGCAGGCCGGCGAGCACCTCGGCGGCCACCGAGGCGCCGGAGATTACCCCGGAGACCAGGCGCCCCCGGTTGTCCGCCAGGCTCTGGCGGATGTCGTCGACCAGATTGTCGATCTGGCTCTGCGACAGGTGGAGCGGACCGTTTCTCAGGTAGCCGCGGATCTGCTCGACGCCCTCGCTGACCTGATCGCTGACCGCGGGGATCTCGTTCGCGGCGTTGAAGCCCACCGCCACCCCGACACCCACGAACACCGCGAAGAACACGAACAGCGCGGTGAGGGCGGCACCCAGCCGGTTCATGCCGAGCCGCTGCAGCCGGTGCGCGAGCGGATGGATGAGAGCGGCGATGAGCAGCCCAGCAATGAGCGGAATCACCACGATCCGGACCCGCCCCACGACCATCAGCAGGATGTAGATGGCCGCGCCCGTGACGATCAGACGCCACGACCAGCCCGCCGAGACCCGCAGCGCGACCGGGATGTGATAGTCGGCCCGCCGAGCCGGGGGCTCCCTCCCGCCGGCGGGCTGCGGCCCGCCCGATGGCTCGGGCGTCGCCGCCTCAGGCATCGGCACCTCGGATGCCGCCGCGGTGGGCGACCCACCGCCGGCCGGAACGGCTGAGGCCCGGCGAGCCCGATGAAGGCGCCCGGGGACGCGACCGAGCCCCGCCACCCGTCTCACCGGCGGCTCCCTTCCTGCCTTCTTCCCGCCATCCCGCGACCGCGCGGACGTCCCGATCCTCCCGCAAGCGTCCCGCAAGCTGGTCACGCGGAAGATGTCGCCATCGTGCCGCATCGGCGACCAGCGAGAGCGGGTACCCCGCGTCAATCACCACAATCCACCATCTCCGGCACCGGCACCACGGCCGACGGCCCGGCCACCACGCCCCCCCGACCACCATGTC
>NZ_CDWRCK010000294.1:0-4677 GCF_977927595.1 Frankia sp. CcWB3 | reverse complement strand
CAACAAATGGCTGCCCCGATGAACTTCCCAAACAGGCCCTAGCGGTCCCGATGGCAAGCGGCGGCCGCTTCCCGGCGACATCCGGTGGGCCGGTCCTCGACGGTGCCGGCGCGGCGACCACGCCCGCCGACCCCGGACTCGACCAGGCCGCCGCCCTCACCCGCATGTTCACCGACCGCGGGTTGCGGGTCACGCTGCGGATCGTGCCCGCCTCGGCGGGCTACGTACCCTCCGTCGCCGGCCTCGCCGCGGGGCTCGAACGGTTGGCGACGCGGTTCCGCGACGTGCCGGGCCTGCTCGGCTACGAGGTGCCCGAGGGTGGTGGCGGCGGTGAGAGTCTCGTAGCGGCGGTGGCCGCGCATGACGGCACTCACCTGCTGTGGCGGAACCGGCCCGCCCCGTTCGACGCCGCATCGACGGTGGCGGTCAATGATCCGACCGGATACCTGGTCGGCTGGAAGGACGGGTCGGCGGCCAGCGTCCGCGGTCTCGTCGCCTCCGCCGACGCGTTCGGCCTGAGCTGGTTCTACGACGCCCCGAGCCCGACCGGGGGCACGGTGGGCACCGCCGCGCCCGTCGGGAGCAGCGGCGCCGAACGCCGGGCGCCCGCCCCGCCCGCAGACATCGTCCGCCCCTACCCCGTGGCCATCGCCGGGGTACCGGAGGTGTTGCGCTTCGACGCGTCGCGGGTGCTGATGGTGGCCTACCGGACCACGCCGTCGGCCGGGCCGCCCCTCGCTGCCGGCACGGCGACCGCGATCAGCGTGCCGGCCTGGTCCTATCCGACGGGCTACCAGGTGCAGGTCACCGGGGCGCGGGTGACGTCCGCGCCCGGGGCTGGTCTGCTCTGCCTCGTCAATGATCCCGGCGCCGCCCGGGTCGAGGTCCGGGTCTCCCCGGCGACCGGTCCCGCGGTGACTCCGCCGTCCGTCGCGGGTGCGGCCGGCTGCCGCGCGACGCCGGCGATCGTCCCGGCAGGAGGGCGGTCGCCGGGGCCGGGCGGTCCGCGGGCGGCGGCGTCCGGGGATGACGCCACGGAGGAGTACTCCGGGCCGCTGCTGTGGCTGCTGCCGTTGATCGGTGCCGCCCTGGCGGCGCTGCTGCTCGGGGCCTTGCTGCGCCCGTGGCGCCGGCGCTCGGGCCCTGGCCCGGGGTGGTCCGCGGCCGAGCCGCCGACCATGGCGGACACCTCGGTCGGAGGAGACTGAGCCGGTGGGAACCCGCTTCTTTTACGACACCGAGTTCATCGAACGCACCGACACCGGTCATCACTGGCTCGATCTGGTCAGCATCGGAATCGTCAGCGAGGACGGCACACAGCGGTACTATGCCGTGTCGACCGAGTTCGATCCGTCGTGGGCCGTGCCCTGGGTCCGTCGCAACGTCATCGACCAGCTGCCGTCGCCGTCGGGCGAGGCGTGGAAGCCGCGGGCCCGAATCCGTGACGAGGTCGCCGCGCTGTTGACCGCGGGTGGTACCCCCGAGCTGTGGGCCTGGTACGGGGCCTATGACCACGTGGTGCTCTGCCAGCTCTTCGGTAGGATGCCCGCCCTGCCCGCCCAGCTGCCCCGCTTCACCCGGGACCTGCGTCAGCTGTGGGAGGAAGTGGGCCGGCCGGTTCTTCCCGCACCGCCGCCCAACGCCCACGATGCGCTCGCTGACGCCTTGCACAACCTCGCCCGGTGGCGGGTTCTCGCCCCGCTGCGCGCCCAGGCCGCCGCCGTCTCGGACCCATCCCGATGAGTCACCCATCCCGATGAGTCGATGACGCGGCCGCGGCGGCCTATCGTCGCCACGCCACGTAACCACAATGTTGTCCTGAAGTACGGCCCTCCCGCTACGCTGCCGCCGGAGAAAGCGGTGTACGGTCGACGGGAGAACTCGGGATGAGGATCGGCGTACTGACCGGTGGCGGCGACTGCCCGGGACTCAACGCGGTGATCCGGGCCGTCGTGCGCAAGGGAGAGAGCGTCTACGGCCACAGCTTCGTCGGGTACCGGGACGGCTGGCGGGGGCCGCTGACCGGCGAGACGGTCCCTCTGGACATCGCGGCCGTGCGGGGGATCCTCCCGCGCGGCGGCACGATCCTCGGCTCCAGCCGCACGAATCCCTACGCCGCCGTGGACGGGCCCGCGCTGGTGCGCGAGCACCTCGCCGCCGCCGCGGTGGACGCGCTCATCGCGATCGGCGGGGAGGACACCCTGGGGGTGGCCGCCCAGCTGCACGCCGAGGGACTGCCCGTGGTCGGAGTGCCCAAGACTATCGACAACGACCTCTCCGCGACGGACTACACCTTCGGTTTCGACACCGCGGTCAACATCGCCACGGAGGCGATTGACCGGCTGCACACCACCGCGGAAAGCCATCACCGGGTGTTGATCGTTGAGGTCATGGGCCGCCATGCCGGGTGGATCGCCCTGCACAGCGGCATGGCGGGGGGAGCCAACGTCATTCTCATCCCGGAGCGGCCGTTCGATTTCGACAAGGTGTGCGCCTTCGTCGAGGCTCGATTTGCCACCCACTACGCGCCGATCATCGTCGCGGCCGAGGGCGCCGTCCCGATCACGGGCACCATGGTCGCCAGGGAGGGCGAGGTCGATGCCTTCGGGCATGTCCGTCTGCAGGGCATCGGGGCGGTCCTGGAGACCGAGATCCGCGCCCGCACTGGTCGTGACGCGCGTGCCACGGTGCTCGGGCATCTGCAGCGCGGCGGCACGCCCACGGCCTTCGACCGGTGGCTCGCGACGCGTTTCGGACTGCACGCCGTCGACGCCGTGCACGAAGGCGACTTCGGGGTGATGGTCGCCCTGCACGGCACCCGCATCGACCGGGTTCCGCTGCAGGATGCGACCCGTGAGCTCAAGACGGTGCCCGAGGAGCTCTACCACGAGGCCGAGATCTTCTTCGGCTGACCCGGCTGACCAGGGAAGGGGCGGGCCGTCGGGCCGGACCCGGTCCGGGAGCCAGGGCTGGGTGCCGATTCCCGGGCGGATGCCTGTCCGAAGGAAGATGCCGATTCCCCGGAAAAATGTCGGGCGATGGTGACCGCCCGAACTCGACTGGGCCCGTACCCTGGTGTCGTGAGCGTACTGGATCTCTGGCGGACCCTTCCGGCCAAGCAGCAGCCGTCCTGGCCTGACCCGGCAGAGTTGAGAGCCGCCTACGACCAGCTTGCGGCCCTCCCCCCGCTGGTTACCGCGCCCGAGGTTCGGTCCTTGACCGACCGTCTCGCGCTGGTTGCTCGGGGCGAGGCGTTCCTGTTGCAGGGCGGTGACTGCGCCGAGACCTTCGTGGCGAACACCGCCGACAAGATTCGGGACAAGGTCAAGACGCTGCTGCAGATGGCGGTCGTCCTCACCTATGGTGCGAGCACGCCGGTGGTGAAGGTCGCCCGCATCGCCGGGCAGTACGCCAAGCCGCGGTCCGCGGACATCGAGGCCAGCACCGGGCTGCCCTCCTACCGGGGCGACGCCGTCAACGACATCGCGCCCACGGCCGCCGCGCGGCGGCCCGATCCGATGCGGATGGTCGCCGCCTACCATCAGAGCGCAGTCGCGCTGAACCTCGTGCGGGCCTTCGCCACCGGCGGTTTCGCCGACCTGTCGAAGGTCCACGAGTGGAACAAGGCGTTCGTGCGGGATTCCGCGGCGGGTCGCCGCTACGAGGTGATGGCGACGGACATCGAGCGTGCCCTCGCCTTCATGGCCGCCTGTGGCATCGACCTCGATCGGACCGCCGCGCTGAGCGGGGTCGAGCTGTTCACGAGTCACGAGGGCCTTCTGCTGGAGTATGAGCGTGCTCTGACCCGGATCGAGGACGCCACCGGCGATCCGTACGACCTGTCCGCCCACATGATCTGGATCGGCGAGCGGACCCGGGACCTCGACGGTGCCCATGTCAACCTGCTGTCCCGGGTGGGCAATCCGATCGGCTGCAAGATCGGGCCGAAGGCTGGCCCGGACGAGGTCCTCGAGCTTGCCGAGCGGCTCAACCCCGACCATGTCCCCGGCCGGCTCACCCTGATCTCCCGGATGGGGGCGAAGCGGGTCCGGGACACGTTGCCCTCGATCATCGAGAAGGTCAACGCTGCCGGGCCGCCCGTGGTGTGGTCGTGCGATCCGATGCACGGCAACATCCGTGACGTGAGCGGCGTCAAGACGCGCCACTTCGATGATGTCCTCGATGAGGTCTTCGGCTTCTTCGAGGTCCACAAGGCGTTGGGCACCCACCCCGGTGGCCTGCACATCGAGCTGACCGGGGAGAACGTCACCGAGTGCCTCGGTGGGGCCGAACTCATCGGGGAAGACGACCTCGGCGGCCGTTACGAGACCGCCTGCGACCCACGTCTGAACACCGGGCAGGCGCTGGAACTGGCCTTCCTCGTCGCCGAGATGCTGCAGAACACCCGGGGAGAACGCGGCGCCGTGGCCCTCGTGGGCTAACGGGATCCCGGCGTCGGCACCCCGTCCGGGGGGCTCTGCGGCGAGGGCGCGCCTACCGTGGTCGGCGTGGCATCGGAGGCGGTCGTGTCGTCTGCCGGGGTCGTGGCGGGAGCCGCGTCGGTGCCCCGCCTGCCGGGCGGGTTGGCTGATTCGGTGATGATCAGCTCTGGTGAGGCGGGGACCGACGCCGATGACGGTGCCGGGGTTGTGGCGGGAGCCAGGGCCAGGGTCGGGG
>NZ_CDWRCK010000293.1:0-4706 GCF_977927595.1 Frankia sp. CcWB3 | reverse complement strand
GGCCAGCGCCGCGCCGCCCACCCCCACCACGACGACCGCCCGGGGCCGCCCGTCAGCGGCAAGGCGAGCGACCCCGGCCTCCTGGGCGAGGGTGGCACCGCGACGGACCTGGCGGGCGGCGGAGGCGATGTGCGGCAGGAGACCGCCGGCGTGACCGGCGTCAATGCGGGCGGTGTCGTCGAGGATCGCCTCGTCGAGGTACACGTCGAGGCCGCGGCGTCAGTTCGACGCCGGCGCGCCGGAGAACGGGACCGCCTCGTCGAGCAGCATCACCGGGATGTCGTCGCGCACCGGGAACGCCAGGCCGCAGGCGAGGCACACCAGCACGGGGGCACCGCCCAGCTCGTCGGGCCGCAGCTCACCGTGCTTGCTGCACGGGCAGACGAGGATCTCCAACAGCAGCGGGTCGAGACTCATCAGGCTTCCCTTCCGCTCCGGATGCGAGCGAAGATCTCGTCGCGCAGCCGATGCATCGTGGCGTCGTCGGGCCCCTCCACGTTGAGCCGCAACAGCGGCTCGGTGTTGGACGGGCGGAGGTTAAACCAGGATCCGTCCGAGAAGGAGATCGTCAACCCGTCCAGGTAGTCCACGTCGGCGGCGTCCGGCGCGTACGCCTTCTCGATCACGTTCATCGCCGCCGCGGCGTCCGCGATCTCGGAATTGATCTCACCGGACGCGCTGTAACGGGCGTACCCCCCGAGCAGCCCGGACAGCGGCCGGTCCTGGCCGCCCAACGCGGCGAGCACATGAAGCGCGGCGAGCATGCCGGAGTCCGCCCGCCAGAAGTCGCGGAAGTAGAAGTGACCGGAATGCTCGCCACCGAAGACCGCGCCGGTACGGGCCATCTCGGCCTTGATGAACGAGTGGCCCACGCGGGTGCGGACCGGGACGCCCCCGCGCTCGGTGACCAACTCGGGGACCGCCCGGCTGACGATGACGTTGTGGATGACCGTGCCCCCCGGCTCCCGGGCCAGCTCGCGATCGGCCACCAGGGCGGTGATGGTCGACGGAGAGACGATCTCCCCCCGCTCGTCGACGACGAAGCAGCGGTCGGCGTCGCCGTCGAAGGCCAAGCCGATGTCGGCTCCGGAGCTGCGGACGGCGGCCTGCAGGTCCCGCAGGTTCGCCGGCTCGATCGGGTTCGCCTCGTGGTTCGGGAAGGAGCCGTCCAGCTCGAAGTAGAGCGGGATCACTGTCAGCGGCAGCCCGGTGAAGGTGGCCGGGACGGTCAGCCCGCCCATGCCGTTACCCGCGTCCACGGCGACCGTCAGCGGCCGGATCCCCGCCAGGTCGACCAGGGTGCGCAGATGACGCACGTAGGAGTCCAGCAGGTCCCGCCGGGTCACGGTGCCGCGACGACCGGGACCGGCAGGAATGCCCGCCTCGATCATCGCGCGGATGTCGGCGAGCCCGGTCGCCTGGCCGATGGGTGCCGCGCCGGCCCGGCAGAGCTTCATGCCGTTGTACTTCGCCGGGTTGTGCGACGCGGTGAACATCGCACCCGGAATGTTCAGCGAACCGGCGGCGAAGTAGAGCAGATCGGTGGATCCCAGCCCGGCGGCGATCACGTCCGCGCCCTGGCTGACCGCCCCCTCGGCGAAGGCCTCGGCGAGCGGGACCGACGACTCCCGCATGTCGTGCGCGGTCACGATCCGCGGGGCGCCGAGCAGCCGCACGAAGGCGGCTCCGGTGGCTCGGGCGACGTCGGCATCGAACTCCGCCGGCACCACGCCACGCACGTCGTACGCCTTGAAGATCCGCGAGAGGTCACGCATCCCTTCCAACCCCTTCTCCCTGGTGTCCCCCGGCACCGGGTGAATGGTGCCCCCCGGCCGCGCGGCCACTGCTGCGACCGGCTCGGTTGACCTTATCCGCCGGGTCCGGCACCGCCAGGACCGCGTCCGGGCGAAGTCGCGCCGAACCACTCACCGGACCACCGGTACTAGGACAAACGGAAGATCGGGACGACCACATGACCGGGACGGCCGAGAGGTGGGATCGCTCCGGATCAGGACGGACTGGGAACGGCCCGCAGGTGACCCCGCCGGCCACCCGGGGGTGGGGCCTGCGGACCCTGCGGGGGCTCCGACCCTCCCCGCCGGGACGCCTCACGCACGGCGTCCGCAAGGGCTTCCAGGTCGTCCCCGGCCACCTCACGACCCCCCTCACGGGGCGCCTCGGCCTCGAGCCGGACCACAGCCCAGCCAAGCGGCACGGTGAGCCGATCCGCGTGGGTGCCGCACAGATCGTAGGAGTGTGGTTCGACGTACGGGGAGAGCGGGCCCAACACCGCCGTGGACTCCGCGTAGGCGTACGTGAGCGTGGCGACCGCGGCTGCGGAACAGGCCGAGCGGGAGCAGCGCCGAGGCTTCACGTTCCGGACGGTAGCCCCCGGAACGGACGACGGCCACCACCTCGGGTCGTGTCGCGTGGCGCGACGACTAATCGTCACGCGGCGTCGACCATGCCATCGCGGCCCGCATACAATATCCCTCTTTCAGCACGTATCCAGAGCGATTTTGAGATCATGGACCGTCCTCGAGCTGGTAGCGATAGGGGATGAAACGCAGGGATGTGACCGGAAACCGTCGTTACCGCGCCCACGGATCGGCGCACCACTCCGAGCGATGCCGGAAGCGGCGCGGAGTTCACCGCGATCGACGGACGACCGTCCATCCTTGAACGCTACGCTGACAGGGTGAGCGAGCCCGAGCGGTTCCCGGCAGTCGCCCGGCCGATCCCGCCACGGCGGCGGCGCGACCGGCGCGGCCGTGGAATCCGGGGCACTCTTCTTCCGCCGGACGTGCCCGCCTACGCCACCCGCGGCGACCGCTTCGACGATCTCGTCCTGGACGCCGTCGAGCATCTCGACCACCGGTGGTCCACCGAACTCGCGGACGTCGAGTTCGCCGTCGAGGACGTACCGCCGGTGGCGGTGACCGATGACGAGATCCCGCTCGCTCGTTACCAGCCGGCCAGCGGCAGGGGTCGGTCGGGCACCCCGCGGCGCATCGTCGTCTACCGCCGCCCGATCGAGGCGCGGGCCGTCGACAGCGAGGACCTGGCCGAGCTCGTCCTCGATGCGATCATCCACGAGATGGCTGAGATGATGGGGGTCGACCCCGCCGTGATCGACCCGGAGGGCCACGGCTGGGGCGACGAGTAACAGCGAGGAACAGCCGAGCCGCGGTGGCTGGCCGGCCGCAGGACACCCACCACGCGAGGGAGACCGTGACCACCAGGAACACCGTGACCACCAGGAACGAGGCCGCTCGGGCGACGGCCTCCGGCGCCCGGATCCTGCCACTGCACGGTCAGGCGCAGTCGTACGCCTGGGGGTCCCCGACCGCGATTCCGAACCTGCTCGGGGCGGTCGCGACCGGCGAGCCGGTCGCGGAGCTGTGGCTCGGCACCCATCCGGTGGCGACGGCCCTCGCCGAGGACGACGGCATCCGCCGTCCGGCCACCAACCTCGTCGGTCAGCTGCCGTTCCTGCTCAAGGTACTGGCCGCCGAGAAGGCGCTGTCGCTGCAGGTGCACCCGGACCTAGCGCAGGCCCGGGCCGGCTTCGACGCGGACGACGCGGCCGGTCTCGGCCTGGGCGATCCGCGTCGGCGTTACCGTGACCGGAATCACAAGCCCGAACTAATCGTCGCACTGTCCCCGTTTCGGGCTCTCGCCGGCGTACGTGATCCCGGCCGGACCCTCGCCATCGTCGCCCGGCTGGGCTCACCGGCCCTCACCGCCGCCTTCCGACCACTGGCCGACGATCCCTCGGGCGGCGCCGCGCAGGTGCTCCGCTCCCTGCTGACCATGCCGCGCGAACCCGCCCGTGACCTCGTCCGCGACCTCGTGGCGACGGCCCGCCGGCTCGCCGCCGGCCCGCACGACGCGGCAGCGCCGGGGACGCCCAGCGCCGAAACGGACGACACGGCGACGGACAGGGCCGCGGCGGACGGCGTCGCGGCGGACGGCGTCGAAGCCGATGACGTCGCGCGGGCGGCCGACCTGATCGGTCTGCTCGCGGCCGCGCACCCGGGCGACGTCGGGATCGCGGCCGCCCTGTTGCTGAACGACGTCACCCTGCGCCCCGGGGAGGGGCTCTTCCAGCCCGCGCGGCTGCTCCACGCCTACGTCTCCGGCCTGGGTATCGAGATCATGGCGACCTCGGACAACGTGCTGCGCGGCGGGCTCACCCCCAAGCACATCGATGTCGACGAGCTCCTGCGCATCCTTGATCCCACTCCGAGCGCGGCGCCGATCCTCATGCCCTGTACTCTCGCGGTCTCCCCCGGTGGTCTGCTCCGCGGCTGGGACGTCCCCGTCGGGGACTTCGCCCTCACCGAGGCGATCTGCACCGGCGGCGCCCTGAACGTGGGACGGCCCGTGGTGCTGCTGGCCATCGAGGGTGCGGTCCGGGTGACCGGCACCGCCGACAACGGGACGATCGTCGCCCCGGTGGAGTTGCGCGGGGGCCGGTCCGCCCTGCTGGCCGGATCCGCCGCGTTGACCCTCACCGGCACCGGTCGGGTCTTTCTCGCCGCTCCCGGCCGCTGACGGGCGATGCCACCGACAGGGCGGGGTGCTGACGGCCCGGAAGACCGGAAGCGTCACGAACCTCCCGCACGTCCTGGGAGGACGCCGACCGGTGCCCGGCCCGCCACGAGGCGAAGATCGAAGGTCGGCGGACTCGGCACTAGGGCCTG
>NZ_CDWRCK010000292.1:0-4723 GCF_977927595.1 Frankia sp. CcWB3 | reverse complement strand
GCTCACCTGGGCGATGCTGGCCGTGCTGATAAGCCCGTCCTTCCACCACCTGGACCTGCCCCGGCCCGCCTACGACGACCTGCTCGCCGAGCTCACCGACCTCGTGCTGGACACCCCGCTGCCCGGCACCCGCACCGCATCGCCGCCGCGACCAGCCGGACCACCACCAGCCGGACTGCCACCGGCCGGACTGCCGCTGCGGCCGGCCTCCCGCCGCGAGGCGCTGCTCACCCAGGCGGTGCGGATGTTCGCCACCCACGGCTACGCCGGCGTCGGCATCGAGGACATCGGCAACGCCGTCGGCATCACCGGCCCCAGCGTCTACCACCACTTCCCGAGCAAGCTGGACATGCTGCGCACCGCGTTCCAGCGCAGCACGGCCGCCCTGTTGATGGACGTCAGCGCGATCTATCGGGCTTCGAACGACGCCGCCGACGCCCTGCGCCGGCTGCTCGGCTCCTACCTCCGGTTCACCCAGGCCCACCACGACCTGATCGGGCTACTGATCACCGAGGTCGAGCATCTGCCGGAGGACAAACGCCACGTCGCCCGCCGGGCCCAGCACGACTACCTCACCGAATGGGTTCACCTGCTCCGGCTCGTGCACCCCGAGCTCGACCCCACCGCCGCCCGGATCCGGGTGCACGCCGCGGTCTCCGTCGCCAACGACACGGCCCGCACCCCGCACCTGCGGCACAACCCGGGCCTGCCGGCCGCGGTCGAGTCGATCTGCGGCCGGCTGCTCGGGCTCTGACCTGGCGCTTCCCCGGACCGCGCGCGACCGCGCCGGTGGCCACCGGTGGCGCCGGTGGGTTCGATCAGGCCGAACGAGGCGCGTCCGCGGACGGGTGCCGCACCGCCCGCGCCAAGCCCGAGTCCGCGACCAGCCGGGTAACGGTCAGCGTGACGGTGTAGGTGGCGGTGGCGAGGGCAAGGATGGCGAAGCTCGGGGGGATCCGCGGGGCGAGGTAGCTGGTGGTCAGTCCGGCCCAGGTCACCGCGACCGCGACCGCGGTGGAGATCATCATTCCATGGTAAGGGCGGGCGGTGAGCCGGTGGGCGGTGCCGGCGGGTGCGGCGAACAGGCCGAGGAGCAGCAGGGCACCGACGGCCTGGGTGGCCTCGGCGGCGGTCGCCCCGACAAGGCCGAGGAAACCGACGCCGAGGAGGCGGACGGGGACACCTCGGGCGGCCGCGACCGCGCCGTCCAGGCTGGCGAACAGCAGGGGGCGCCCGATCGCGATGGTGGCGAGGCAGAGGAGGACGGCGAGTATGGCAGCCTCCCAGGCGTGGGAGGCGTCCAGGCCGAAGATCGAGCCGAACAGGACGGTGACGCCGGCGGTGCCGTTGCCGGTGTTGCGGTGGGTGGTGTAAAGGGTAAGGAAGAGCACCCCGAGGCCGAGGACCCAGGCGAACACGCTGCCGATGACGACGTCGTCGGCGTGGCCGCGGGGGCCGAGCGCGCCGAGGGCGCCGAGGGCGCCGAGGGCGCACCCGACGGTGACGGTGGCGGCGAACAGGCCGACGCGGGCATCGATCCCGGTGGCCAGGGCGGCGAGTGCGCCGGTGAACGCCACATGGGACAACGCGTCGGCGGTGAAGACCTGGGCGCGCAGGACGAGGAAGTAGCCGACGAGTCCGGCCGCCATAGCAATCCCCGTTCCGGCGATGAACGCATGCTGCATGAACGGGTGCTCGAACATCGCGGTCAGTCCGGTGTCCGCCGTGGCTGCGGTCATGCTGCTGCTCCGGTCGTCCGGGGGACGCGGGCGGCCCGGCCGAGCAGGTCGCGCGCGCCGACGGCGAGACGGGCGAGGAGGTACAGGCCGAAGGAGAAGCTGGTGATGAAAAAGCCGAACGGATAGGGCGAGTAGTAGGCCACGGTCAGCCCGGCCCAGGTGACCAGCAGGCCTAGCAGCACGGTGAGCGTGAGGCTGAGGGCCGGTCGGGTGGTGAGGACCTGTGCGGTCGCGGCCGGGATGACCAGCAGGGTGAAGACGAGGAGGGTTCCGGTGATCTGGCTGACCTCCGCGGCGGTGCTCCCGAGCAGGATCAGGAAAACCACCGACAGACCCCGCACCGGCACTCCGGCGGCGGCGGCCACAGCTGGATCGAGCGAGGCGAACAGCAGCGGCCGCCCGATGAGCGCCAGCACTGCCAGGACCGCCACGGCGACGGCGGTCAGCGTGAGGACCATGTCGTCGGTGATTCCCAGGAAACTGCCGAACAGCAGCGTGTTGACCCCGCCGAAGAATCCCTTGTACAGGCTGACGAACAGGAATCCGCAGGCCAGCGCGAACGCCTGGACGGTACCGATGATGGCCGACTCCGCGGCCCGCCCGGCTGCCCCACCCAGCCCGGGGACAGCAGCGATGATCAGCGATGCGGTGAGGCAGAAGGCGAAGTAGCCGTAGGTCGCGCCCAGGCCGAGCCAGATCGCCCCGGCCGCGCCCGGGAAACCGGCCACGGCGAGGGTGTGGCCGGCGAAGGCCTGGCGGCGTAGGACCATGAACCATCCAGTTGCCCCGGCGGTCAGCGCGACGATGGTTCCGGCCCGGAACGCGTTCACCATGAACGGGTAGGCGAACATCTGCCGGACGTCGCGGACCAGGTTCCACGACAGGCCCGCGTCGGTCGCGACCACCGCCGCAGTGATCACAGGTGGCCGGTCCCGTTATGACGGTCGGTGTGTACAGCGGGCGGCTCGGGCTGGCCGACGACGACAAGGCGCCCGTCGGAGGTGGTCAGCACCTCGATGGGGGCCTGGTAGAGCCGGCTTAACGTCGCACTGGTGATGACCTCGGCGGGAGAGCCCGAGACCGCACCGCCGGCGGCGAGGTAGATGACCCGGTCGAGGCTGGGCAGGATCGGGTTGACGTCGTGGGCGACCATCAGCACGGTCACCCCCGCCGTCTGGCAGATAGTGCGGATGAGGGCCGCGACCGCGGCGGCGTTGGGCGGGTCCAGGCTGTCCAACGGTTCGTCGAGGAGCAACAGCCGGGGCCGGCGGGCGAGCGCCTGGGCGATCAGAAGCCGCTGCTGCTCCCCACCGGACAGCCGGCCGATCGACTGGTGGGCGTAGCCGGTGGCGCCGACCTGCTCGACGAGTTCGGCGACGCGCCACCGCGCTGTCCGGGCGCGATCTCCGCCGGGCAGCGGCAGACCCCACCGGTGGCCGTCGAGACCGAGGCGGACGATGTCAAGCCCCCGGATCCGTACCGACGGGTCGAAGCTCCGTCGCTGCGGCAGATAGCCGACCTCGGCGCGGGCCCGCCCGGGATGCCGGCCCAGCACCACCACCCGCCCCGCGGCCAGCGGCAGCAGGCCAAGGGCCGCCTTGAGCAGGGTGGACTTACCGACGCCGTTGGGACCGAGGATCGCGACGAACTCCCCCGCGCCGGCCTCGACGCTCACCCCGCTCCATACCATCCGCCTGCCGAGACGAACCGCCGCACCCTCGAACATCACCGCCGATGCGGCCGATGCGGCCGGCCGGTCGCTGCCGGCCGGCGCCACCGCCTCGTCAACCTCGGCGCTCGAGCCGCCGGATCGAGGGTACGCCACCGCCGCCATCCTCGTTACCTTCCGCTTACGTGCCGGTTGCCACTTACTTGCCGGTTGCCTGCGCCAGCGACCCGCGCAGGGCTTCCAACTGGGCGACCTGCCACTCCTGGAACGATGCTCCGGCCGGGACGAGCGTCTCGGTGATGGTGGTCACCGGGATGTGGGCCGCCTTCGCCTCCTCAACCTGCCGTTGCACGTCCGGGGTGGCGTTCTGGCTGTTGTAGACGTAGACTTTGATCTTCCCGGTCTTGATCTGACTGTCGATGGTGCTCTTGTCCGCGGCAGTCGGGTCGGTGCCCTCCGAGATCGCGCGCAGGAAGGCCGGCGGGGTCAGCAGGTTCAGCCCGAGCGCCGGGGACAGCATCTCGAAGATGCTCTCCGAGGCCCCGACCGGCGTCCCGGCGTACTTCTTCTTGATCGTTGCGATGAGATCGGTGTACGGCTTGAGGGTCGTGGCGGTGAAGGATGCCCGCTGCTGATCGAAGTAGCCCGCGCCAGCGGGGTCGATCTTCTTGTAGTCGGCGGTGACCTGGTCGATCACCTTCGCGACGTCATCCGGGTTGTACCAGCGATGTGGGTTGTCGCCGTCCTTCGCGCCGACCAGGTCGCCGACGGTCAGCGTCACCCGCCCGGCCGCCGGGTTGGCCGCCGCCAGCTTGCCCGCCCACGGGTCGTAGCCGACGCCGTTGTCGATGAACAGCCGCGCACCGGCGATCGCCCGGCCGTCGGCGGGGGTCGGCTCATAGTCGTGCGGGTCGGCGTCGGGATTGTCGATGATGCTGGTGACCGCCACCCGATCGCCCCCCAGCTGGGCGGCGATGCTGCCCCAGAAGTTCTCGGCCGCCACCACAGCGATCTTCCCGCTGCCGGTGGCGCCGGTCCCGGTGTCCTCCGACGAGGACGTCCCACACGCGGCCACGACCATCGCCACGCCGGCGGCCACTACCCCCAGGCCGCGCGGCATCCGCCCGGGCCGCACCCGCCAGCGCCGCGCCGTGACCAGCCGTGCACCATCCACCACGATCTCCCTGCTTGTCACCCGACCGGACCTGCTAGCAGTACCGGGATTCATTTTCGCAAAGGTAGCGGCTAATGGAAACCGTTACAAGTTCGAGTTCGAGCGGTCGGCGATGACGCGGGGCGGGCCTCCCCGCCGCCC
>NZ_CDWRCK010000291.1:0-4738 GCF_977927595.1 Frankia sp. CcWB3 | reverse complement strand
GGATGTCGACTATGGACGCAGAAAGCTATCTTGACCCCACACGAACACGATGCCTAATTTCAAAACGCAGGGCACGGAACTCGGCACTTGGCACGAGCCCGTGATGCACGATGGCGGACCGTCAGTACGTCGGATCGGTTGGCATACCTCGGCTGGGGAGAAACAGATGACGCAGACCGTCACGGCACAGGCGGCCCGACTCGGCGGGTACGACGACGCCAGCCGGCTTCGGCAGGCTCAGGACACCGACTGGGTGCTCGAGTTCGCCGATCCGACCGCCCGGTCCGTCGCCGATCTCGGCTGCGGCATCGGTTCCCTGCTCGCCGCGGCGCTCGACCGCCTGCCCGACGCCGTCGACGCCCTGGGCCTGGATCGTGAGGAGTCCCGGCTTGCCGAGGCTCGACGCAAGCTCGCCCCCTACGCGACCCGGGTACGGTTCCGCTTCGTCCAGGCCGATCTGCGCCGGCCCCCGCAACTGGCCGACGATGCGGGTCCCACGGCGTTCGACCTGGTCACCCTCACCTCGGTCCTGCACTGGATCCACCCCGACGAGGAGCAGCTGGTGCGGTGGATCTCCACGCGACTGCGGCCCGGCGGCGCCTTCCTGCTCACCACCCACCATCCCGAGCACGACGAGTACGGGTTCGGTGGCAGCGACGACCTCGCCCGGCAGGCCCTGGTCCGGCTGGGCCATGCGGCCGAGGACGTACCCAGGCTGCTGGCGGCGGCCGGGATCATTCCGATCGCCGTACGCACCCTGTCCGTGGACGACACCGCGACCCTGCTCGATGCGTACTTCGACATCGACGGCGTCGACGAACGCCCGGCGGTCGTGCGGGCCGCGAACGGCGAGGAGTACCAGCGGTTCCACGCGGCGACCTTTGGCACCTACTACAGCCGGCTCGTCGGTGCGGACCGTCAGGAGGACTACTTTCGGGCGATCGGGGAGGTCGCGCAGCACCGCCTCGACACCGACGGGCACATCACCCAGATGCCGGTACGGCTGTGGCGCTGTCGGCCAGGGGCGTCCCGGCCTGCGGAGACGGCCCGGTAGCCGCTGGGGGGGTAGGCGGTCCGGGGAGCCGGGGCACCGCGGCGAGCAGCCGTACGGTGTAGGGGTGCCGGGGGGGCGGTGAAGACCGTCTCCACGTCCCCGGACTCGACGACCCGCCCGTCGTACATCACCAGGACCCGGTCGCTGAGGTGCTGCACGACGCCGAGGTCGTGAGAGACGAAGACCATGGCCAGGCGGTGGGTCCGGCGCAGGTCGACGAGCAGGTCCAGGACCTGGGCCTGGATGGACACGTCGAGCGCGGACACCGATTCGTCGCAGATCAGCACCTGCGGTTCCACGGACAGCGCCCGGGCGATGGCCACCCGCTGCCGCTGCCCGCCGGACAGCTCGACCGGTCTGCGCCGTAGTTCCCGCGCGGAGAGCCCCACCTGTTCCAGCCGTCGGACGGCGGCGTCGCGGCGCTCGGTTCGCGCGACCCCACCCACCCGCAGCGCCTGCGTCAGGATCCGGCCCACCGTCAGTCGTGGGTCGAAGGACCCCAGCGGGTCCTGGAAGATCGCCTGGATCTGCCGGCGGCGTGGTCGGCGGTCACGCTCCGGCACCCAGCTGCCCCAGCCGCCCCCAGGACCCGACGGGCCGACCCAGGGAACGCCGCCGAGCAGCACCTCACCCGCGTCGGGTTCGGTCAGACCCAGCATGATCCGGGCGAGCGTCGTCTTCCCCGAACCGGACTCGCCGACGAGCCCGAGGGTCTCCCCGCGGCGCAGCGCGAAGGAGACGTCCCGGACCACCTCGCGTCGCTCTCCGTCCGCCGTCCGGAACGCCTTGCGCAGTCCCGTCGCCCGCAGAAGGATCTCGGCGCCGGTCGAGCCGCCCGCGTCGAGCCCGGCAGACGCGAGCCCGGCCGACGCGATCCCGGCCGCCGCGATCCCGGCTTCGTCGACGGGTCCGGCCAGCCGGCTGCCCCTGGTCCGCGCGGAGGGCACGGCGGCAAGCAGCTCGCGGGTATAGGCGTGCGTGGGATCGCCCAGCACCCGCTCGGTCGGGCCACTCTCCAGGATCACTCCGTCGCGCAGCACGGCGACCCGATCGGCGAGCCGGGCGACGACTGCCAGGTCATGGCTGATGAGCAGCAGTCCCATCCCGCTCTCGCGCAGACCGGCAAGCAGATCGAGGATCCGGGCCTGGACCAAGACGTCGAGAGCGGTGGTCGGCTCGTCGGCGATGAGCAGGTCCGGAGTGCCGGCCAGCGCCGCGGCGATCAGCACCCGCTGGCGCAACCCGCCGGAGAGCTGGTGCGGGTACTGCCGGACACGGACCTGTGGATCAGGAATACCGGCCCGCGCCAGCAGCGTCGCGATCCGGGGGCCACGTTCGGCCCGCGCGACTGGGCCCTGTGCCCGCAGCGCCTCGTCGACCTCCTGCTCGACCCGCCGCAGCGGATCGAGGGAACCGAGGGCGTCCTGGAGCACCAGGCCGATCCGGCGGCCACGCAGGGCGCGCCATTCCCGGTCCCGCAGCCCGATGAGGTCGGTCCCGCCCAGGCGCAGCCGCCGGGCCTGGACCGTCGCGTCCGCTCCGGCGAGTCCGACGAGGGCGCGGGCGGTCACGCTCTTACCCGATCCGGACTCGCCCACGAGGGCCACACACTCCCCCACACCGACATCGAAGGAGATTCCCCGCACCACCTCGACGGCCCGACCGCCCCGGCCGAAGGAGACCCGCAGCCCGTCGACGGTCAGCAGGGTCGCGGACGGCTCCTTCGCCCCCCGCGCGCTCGGAGGTGTCGAACCAGGGGGCGCCGACCCCAGCGGTGCCGAGTTCGGCGGTGCCGGCGGTGAGACCTGCGGCTGGTCGTTCACGGAGTCCGTCCCTCCACCCGCAGGCGGGCATGGCGGCCGAGCACGGTCACGGCGACGACAGTGGCGGCGATCGCCGCCCCGGGGAACACCACGACCCACCAGGCGGTGTCGATGACGCCTCGGCCGTCGGCGAGCATCGCCCCCCACTCGGGGGCCGGCGGCTTCGTACCGAGGCCCAGGAAACTCAGCGCCGAACCGGAGATGATCGCCGTCCCGATGCCGACGGTGGCCAGCACGAGCAGCGGTCCTAGCGTGTTCGGCACGATGTGGCGCAGCACGATCACCGGTCGGGGCAGGCCGAGCGCCACCCCGGCGTCGACAAACCCGGCATGGCGGACGACGAGGGCACGCGACCGCACAACCCGCGCGTAGCTGGGGACCGCCGCGATGCCGATGGCCACCGCCGCGTTCACCGAGCCTGGACCGACGATGGCGATGACCAGCAGCGCGAGCAGCAGCTCGGGGAAGGCGAGCAGCAGGTCCACGAGCCGCATGAGCAGCCCGTCCGCGAACCGGCCGCCGAGGGCCGCCGCGAGGCCGACCGTCGCCCCGATCCCCGCGCCGAGCGCGGTCGCTCCGGCACCGAGCAGTAGCGAATGCCGGGCGCCGGTGACCACCCGCGCGAAGACGTCCCGGCCCAGCTGGTCGGTGCCGAACCAGTGTGCCCAGCTCGGTCCGCGCAGCGCCTCGCCGAGGTTCGCCCCGTCCGCGGGATGACAGCTGAGCAGCCCCGGCCAGGCGGTCGCGACAAGAAGCAGGACGATCAGCAGGCCGGCCGCGATCAAACCGGGACGCGGCCGGCCACCGCCGGTGCGGGCCAGGGCACCGGCGGCGGGCGACTCGGTCCCGGGGCGGGCCTCCCCGACCGCGGTCACCGGGACACCGCCAGATCAACCGCCGTGGCCCTCCCGGCACCGGATCCGTCGTCGCGCAGTCGCGGGTCAATGAGCAGGTAGAGCAGGTCGACCACGCTGTTCACGACGACGAAGACCGCCGCGGACAGCAGCACCACCGCGGTGACCACCGGGCTGTCCTTGGCCGAGATCGCCGCGAGGGTCACCCGACCGATCCCCGGCCGGGCGAACACCGCCTCGGTGACGACTGCGCCGCCGAGCAGGCTGCCCACTGCCCAGCCGAGCAGGGTGACGAGCGGGAGCGCGGCATGGCGCAGGGCGTGGCGGGTCAGCACGCCCACCGCGCCGATGCCGCGGGCGCGGACCGAGACGACGAACGGATCCTCCAGCGCGGCGTCAAGTCCCTCCCGCAGCACCTGGGCGAGGACCCCGGCGATCGGCAGGGCCAGCGCGGACGCCGGGAGGACCAGTCCGGACGGGCCAGTGGCGCCGGCACTGGGAAACCAGCCGAGGTGCGCAGAGAAGAGGGTGATGAGCAGGATGCCGATCCAGAACGTCGGGCTCGACACGACGAGCAGCTCGGCGCTGGTCGCCAGCATCCGGCCAAGCCGGTGGGTGGTGCCGCCCCGGCCGGCGGTCGACACCGCGAGCCCGATCGCCAGCAGCGCGGCGAGCGCGGACGCCGTGAGCGCCAGCTGCACCGTCGGCCACACCTGACCGGACAACACCTCCACGACCGGCCGCTGCAGCTGGTAGGAGGTGCCGAGATGGCCGGTCACCAGGCGGCGCAGCCAGGTGCCGTACTGGACGACGAGCGGCGACTGGAACCCGTACGTCTCGTTGATCTGCTCCCGAAGCTGCGGCGAGATCCCGAACGTCGGCCCGATCAAAGTGTCGACGGGATCACCCGGTACGACGTGCAGCGTCACGAAGGCCAACGTCGCCGCGCCCCACAGGACCCCGGCGCCCACGACCAGCCGGCGCAGCAGGAACCTCGCCACAGCCCG
>NZ_CDWRCK010000290.1:0-4776 GCF_977927595.1 Frankia sp. CcWB3 | reverse complement strand
CGCCCCGACTGTTCCCCTCGGCACATGCCCTCTACCCGGTCGGGAGGGCAGGCTGGGGGTAGACACTTGAGAGAAGGGAGGCTGAGATGTCCACCAAAGCAGCACGGTCCGTACTGGTTCCCCTGACTCCCGACCTGGCTCGGGAGGTGGTCGCCGCATCCGCCGCGGCGCCGTCCATCCATAACACGCAGCCGTGGCGCTGGCGCCTCGAGGCAGGCCGGCTCACCCTTCTCGCCGACAGCACCCGCCAGCTCAAGGTCGCCGATCCCGAGGGCCGGCAGATGCTGTTGAGCTGCGGAGCGGCGCTGTTCAACGCCCGGCTGGCGCTGCGGACCCGCGGCGAGGTCCCCGTGGTGGAGCCGCTACCCGACGGCGTCGACGACTTCCGCCCCGCCCCGCTCGCCACCATCTCGGTGATCGGCCATCAGCCTGCCGAGGACGACGAGCGGGCATTGGCCGATGCCATCCCGCGGCGGCACACCGATCGCCGGCCGTTCGACGACCAGCCGTTGCCGGCCGAGGTAATCAGCCGCCTGCGTGCCGCGGCCGAGGCGGAGGGCTGCTGGCTCACCGCGCCGATCGACCCGGAGCTGCGCGTCCAGGTCAGCGTCCTGCTGTCCCGGGCGGACTGGATCGAGGCGCACAACGTGGCCTACCGGGAGGAACTGGCCTCGTGGAGTCGAACGGGGTCCACGTCGGCCGATGGCATCCCGCGCAGCGCAGTCGTCCACACCGACGCCCCGCGCCAGTCCGAGTTCCCGATGCGGGACCTCGACGTGGTCGGCGAGGCGGGGACCGTGCTGGACGAGACGGGTGTGGAACGGCCCGGCATCCTGATCATCGGCACCGATGCGGACACGACCGCCGACCGGCTGCGCGCTGGGCAGGCGATGCAGCGTGTGCTGCTCACCGCCACCTTGCTCGGTCTCGCCTCGTCGCCGATGTCGCAGGCGATCGACGTCGAGGGCATGCGGGAGCAGTTCCGCGGCACCACCAGCGGTCTCGGGCACGTCCAGATGATCCTGCGGGCCGGCTATCCCGAGCCGGGTGCACAACCGCTCGGCCCCACTCCCCGCCGGGACGTCGACGAGGTCCTGGAGGTCGTCGGGTCGGATGATCGGGCGTAGCACCGTTCGGCCGTTCGCGTTCGGCCGTGCAGCGTTCCTTCCTGACACATTCGGCGAAAGCCGCACAGATACGGGGTTGTGTGGGCCGCCAGCCGCTTTGATCGGGGACCAGACCGGGTCGCCGGTGGACCGACCGGCAATCGGAGGTGTCGCGAGGTCCGCGACGGCTCGGTCGTGACTCGGGGGGTTCCCGGGGACGCGGCGCGGCGTTCCCGGGAGACTCCCCCGCCCGGGCCTTGGTCGGCCCCGGTCGACCCCGGCCGTACCCGGTCAGAGACCCCGACCGCCCCTGGTCGCCCCCCGGCCGACCAGGAGGCAGGACGTGACCGGATGACAGAAGCCACGCGGGCGCCGAATGCCTGTCGCTGCATTGACATCGAGGTGGCGGGGGCTGTCGGGGCCCCGACAGCCCGGTGCCCGGTCACTCTCGCCTAAGATTTTGCCAGCGGTTGACCGTAATGGTTGATCGGGACATTCCGTGATGGATCAAGAGTCGGTGCGCGTCCACCGGCGGGCCCGCGACCTGCGCGGCGTTCCCGCGCGAGGCCGCGGTCGGCACGCGGCGGGTGGGGGTACAGGTCGATGATGTCATCGGATGCGGGTGTGGCGGCACGATCCGCCCCCCTTGGCCCGGACGACCCCCACGAGCTCGGCTCGTACACGCTGCTGGGCAAACTCGGCCAGGGTGGAATGGGCATGGTCTATCTGGGCCGCTCCGGGAAGGGCCGGCTCGTCGCCATCAAGGTGATCCGGAATGAGGCTGTCGGGAACCCCGAGTTCCGAGCCCGGTTCCGGCTGGAGGCCGAGACCGCCCGGCGAGTCGCCCGGGTCTGCACCGCTGAGGTGCTCGACGCCGATCCGGACGCCGAGTGGCCCTACCTGGTCACCGAGTTCATCGAGGGCGAGACCCTCGCCCGGTACGTCCAGCGCAACGGCCCGCTCGCCGATGCCAACCTCGAACAACTCGCGGTCGGCGTGGCCGCGGCGCTCACCGCCATCCACAGCGCCGGGATCGTGCACCGCGACCTCAAGCCCGCGAACGTCATCCTCTCACCGTTCGGCCCCCGGGTGATCGACTTCGGTATCGCCCGGGCGGTGGACGCCGGCAGTAACCTCACCGACGATCTCCAGCAGCTCGGGACGCCGGCGTTCATGTCCCCGGAGCAGATCGAGAGCCGGCCGATCACCTCGGCGGTCGACATCTGGGCGTGGGGTGGCCTCGTCGCCTTCGCCGCCACCGGGCACTACCCCTTCGGTGAGGCCTCGGCGCAGGTGCTGCTCTACCGCGCCCTACACGAGGAACCGCGGCTCGACGACGTCGACCCGGCGCTGCGCCCGATCGTCTGGCACGCGATGCGCAAGGACCCGAGCACCCGCCCGAGCGCCCAGCAGCTCATGCTGCGCCTGCTCGGCGACCCGTCGGGCACCGGCCCGGACGCTGCCGCCGCCGTCAACCCGCAGGACGTCACGAACATCCTGCAGGGCTGGAAGCTGCCAGTGCCCGGCCCGGGCGCACCGGTCACGGGCGCACCGGTCACGGGCGCACCGGGCCCCACGGGGCCGGCTTCCCCGCAACGGCAGCGGCCCCCGTCAGCAGCGGTTACACCGTCGACCAGGACGCCCCGACCCGGCTACCCGCCGGTGCCGGCGGTCACGGGAGTCCCGGCGGTCCCGGGGGCGGTGGAGCCGATGCTCCCGGCCGGCAGGGCGGCGCGGGCGGGAACAGGAACCGCACCCCGCTGCTCGTCGGTGGAGGTGTCGTAGTCGTCGGCGCGATCCTCGCGGGAGTACTCGCCCTCAGCTCGGGTGATGACGGCGGCTCCGGGACCGACGCGGCCAATCCGGCCACCATCTCCGGGGCTCCGGCCACGTCGCCCCAACCAGCCCCATCGGCCCAATCAGCGGCCTTCACGCTGCCCAGGGCGGCCCAGCCGCTTGGCAAGGACACCCTCGTCTACGCGTCCAACCGCAACGGCAACTACGATCTGTTCACCGGGCAGGTCACGGACAACGGGCTGCTCGCGAACGACAAGCCGATCGTCACCGGTCCGGACCAGGAGATGCTGCCCGCGATCAGCGACGATCGCAAGACGATCGTCTACTTCAAGAAGGGCAGCCCGAATACGCTGCAGGCGATTGCCGCCGACGGCTCCGGGAAACCGGTACAGCTGTTCACCTCGGGCCCGGCCGCCGGGCTGGCGATCGCAGACGACGCCCGGCCCTCGCTCTCCCCCGACGGCGGCTTCCTGGTCGTCCGTTCCACCAGGGATCAGAGCGGAACGCCGAACCCCGGCCTGTATGTGGTGAAACTGGACGGCTCGAGCGTGCGGCGGCTCAACGCGAAGCCGCAGGCGACCGACCCCGCCTGGTCGCCGGACGGCGAGCGGATCGCCTACTGGTCGAACAACACCGGTGGCGACCGCGGCTTCATCGTGGTGATCCCGGCCCAACCGGATGCCCAGGCGACCCCGATCACGCAGGACCAGGGTAACGGGGACTCGGACCCGGTCTGGTCCCCGGACAGCAGGAAGATCGCTTTCACCCGGGCGAAGAACGGCGATCTGGAGATCTTCGAGATGAACTCGGACGGCACCGACGCCCGGCAGCTCACCCGGGTGCACGGGGAGGACCAGGACCCGGCCTACGCGCCGGACGGTCGCATCGCCTTCAGCGGGCAGCGCAATCCCACGGACCCTGGTGACCGGCAACTCTACGTTCTGAATCCGAACGATCCGAACAATCCGAACGATAGTGACCGCAAGCTCACCACTACCGGCGGGTTCAACGGCCACGCCCGTTGGAACGCCGGCTGAGCTCCTTGCCTATCCAGAGGGATAAATCGGACGCAAAGGAGTCGAAATGAAATAACTTGCGCGTTTCGAACCCTCCACAGGCCTGTGACCTGCGATGATGCTCTCGATCACGTATTTGTTACTTCATTACGTCCCCAAAAGCCTCTGGATAGGCAAGGAAGCCGGCGAGAGGGGCCGGTTATGCACAGATCGCGAACGAGCCCGGCAGGATGCTCGAACCGTGATCGACACTGGGGACGTGACCCAGTCCTATGAGAAGGTCGTCGCACTCGCCCGCAAGCAGGACGACATGATCACCCGTCGGCATGCCCGGCAGCTCGGGATGTCGGACCAAGCGATCAGCGTTCGTAGACGCAGGCACGGCTGGACCTCCCCGGTGCGGGGCACGTTGCTCGTGCCGCCCATTCGGGACGAAATCCGGGCCCGTGCCCGAGCGGCGCTGTCGATCGTCGGAGGGACGATCTGCGGACGTACCGCGGCCCGACTGCACGGCCTTCCCGCCCTCTCCCGCTGGCGGCCCGACGAACCCGTCGATGTCGCGCTGCCCGGTGAGGGGGGACTTCGTCAGCGTCGCGGTTGTCACCGGCATTGGATGACGGTTCGCGGTGGCGAGACCATCGACCTCGACGGCATCCGTACCACCACGGTTGCCCGGACGTTGGAAGATCTGGCCCTACTGTGCGACCGCGAGCTGTTCATTTGTGTCCTCGACGCTTTTGTTCACCAACGCCGTCTATCCCGGAACGAGCTGTTCGATCTTCGCACACGCGTGCAGGAACGCCGCAATGGTGATCGTGCGGACGGATGGTGGTCAAAGATCGACGGGCGGGCAGAGT
>NZ_CDWRCK010000289.1:0-4798 GCF_977927595.1 Frankia sp. CcWB3 | reverse complement strand
CCCGGCCTCAGCCCCAGCAGCGGCCCCGCCGGCCGTCCCACCAGCCGTCCCACCAGCCGTCCCACCGGCCGTCCCGGACCGCGAGGCGGGACTCGCCGCGCTGCGGACGGCCCTGGCCGCGCTGTTCGAGCCCGAGCGCGAGGCGCTGCGGCTGCCGCCGGAGCGCCTCGCGGGCGCCTTCGCGCTGCTGCTGATGCCCGCCGGCCGGGCAGACGCCCCCGAGCTGCTGACCACCGGGGAACTGGTGGACCTGTTCCTGCACGGCGCGCTCTCGACCGCCGGGCCGAATCCGTGAACGGGCCCGCGCACGGCGGTGGATCCGCTCCCCCCGGCGGCGAGGCCTACGCCGAGCTGACGCCGCGGCGGCGGACCCTGGTGACCGTCGCGCTGCTCCTGACGCACGACGTCCCGGTCCGCACCCCCAGGCTCCGATGGGTAGCGAGCCCGGTCCCCGCCTCAGGCGGGCACAGCAACGGTCAGGCCTTCCTGGGCGGCGGCGGTCGACAGGCGCTTGTCGTAGCTGACGAAGACCAATGACGGCGCATCGAGCCGGAGCGCCGTCGCGAGATGCAGGGCATCCAACGAACGCAGCAACGGATCCGTCAAGGCCGCGGCGGAGACCATGATCGGCTGGTCGATGGGCACGAGCGTGATCCGCGACAGGACGTCAGGGATACGGGGAAGAGCGGCGGGGTCGCTGCAGCGCAACGCTCGGGTCACTTCGAGCATCGCAAACGCAGACGACACCGCGACGCCTGGCCGCACGGCAAGCCAGGAGCGCAGCGCACGCGTCTCACTCTCCGGATGGGTCAACTTCACCAATGCACTGGAATCCAGATAATTCAAGAAGATTCCCCGCGTAGCTCCGCCACCACGTCCGCGGAGTCACGGCCGTCCCAGCTGCCCGTGGACGTCGGTTCGGGGAGATCAGCCAGGCTCGCGGTGGAGAGGGTAACGCGCCCCTCGGCAACGAGTTGGTCCAGGTAGTCACTGCCCGTCTGCGTCAGTTCGGGCACCAGCCTCGCCCACGGTCGTCCGTTGCGAGTGATGATGATCGATTCTCCCGCGTGCGCACGGTCAACCCAGGTACCCACGGCATGGCTGAGATCCCGCAGGCTCACCACAGTCATGCCTCAAGTCTAACAAGTGTTAGACACCCGCTGGCCCGTCGATTCCAGGATCAGCGGGAGCACCGTCCCCGGACGGCATCGCGCCCCATCGCTCGGCGTGGACGGCGTCGGCGAGGGGACGCCGCCGGGCCCAGCCGTGGCGTTCGAGGTCGGGAACGTGCTCGAGGTGGGTCACCGGCCCGAGGCAGAGCCACGCCACGGGCCGGATGTAGGCGGGGATGGCGAGCAGGTCACGAACGAACGGCTCCCGGTAAAATGACACCCAGCCCACCCCGAGACCCTCGGCGGTCGCGGCGAGCCACAGGTTCTCGATCGCCAGGCACACCGAGTACAGGCCGGCGTCGGCGATGGCGTGCCGACCCAGCACCGCCGGCCCGCCGCGGTGCGGATCGTAGGTCACGACCAGCGACAACGACGACTCCAGGATGCCGTCGATCCTGATCCGGGCGAACCGGGCGGCACGCTCACCGGTCAGGGTCGCGGCGAAGACGGCGCGCTCGCGGTGCACGTGGGTGTGGAAGTCCCGCCGGGACCGCTCGTCGGTGACGAGGATGAAGTCCCAGGGCTGGCTAAGGCCGACGCTCGGCGCGGCGTGAGCTGCCCCGAGCACCCGGTCGAGCACGTCGGCGGGGATCGGCCCGCCGGTGAACTGGCCGCGCACGTCGCGCCGCCGGTGCAGGACATCGTAGAGGTTCGTGGGGTGGAGGTTCGTGGGGTAGCTGTCGGTAGGGTAGCTGTCGGTAGGCATGGCAGGCTCCCGCTGTCCGGCCGCCCGCACGACGACGGGCGGCGTCGATGCGGGGCCGGTCTTCGGACTTCCGGATCAACGCCGGCCGTCCGCCTTCCCGGGCCCGAAGACCCAGTGGCTGCGCGGCGCGCATGGACGGCGACTTCCCGGTTACCGCGGCGGGCCCGTGCCGGACCTTCACCGGCTTCCCGATTCTCCCCGGTCCCCCGGGGCACCCCGCGCATGACGCCATTGGGGACGATACAGGATAAATCGACACATCAAGGTGGCGGCGATCCGTCAGCCGGTGAATTTGGGGGACCTGAGCACGGTCTACGGTCCCTGAACCGTGCCTTACTCCCCACAACTCGGCCGCCACGCGATCAAGTGGATCCGGGAACTGCTCGCCGCGCAGGGCCGCGCTGGCGCCGCCGCGAGCCGTCTCTCACCAGGCGAAGTGTCGGCACCGGCCGGTCGACCTCGCCGCGTGCATCGGCCCCGCCCTGGCATCGGCCCCGTGCGGTCAGTCCCGGGTGACGTCGTCGATGGTGGCCGCGATGGCCGCGCGGCGAAGCCACAGGTCCAGCTGGTCGGTGTCGACGCAGGCGAGAATCCGCTCGCGGACCGCGCCAGGCACCGGCACGCCGCGGCTCTCCAGCACCAGCAGCACCGACCTCGCCTCGCCACGGGCCTCGCCGAGAGCCTCGCCACGGGCCTCAGCGCGGGCGTCGATCTCGTTGTAGCGCTCGTTGTGGTAACGCCGGCCGAGGGTCGTCGTCCTGAAAAAGGCCTCCCATCGGGCCCGGGCTGCCTCGGGCAACCGACCCACTGTCACGTCATCATAAAAGATCTTCTTGTCTGGTTCCAACACGTCCAGCGCCGCCAGCAGCGCCGGGAACATTACGTCGATCTTGACATCGTCGAGATGGCAGATCGCCGCGAGCAGCACCGGCGCCGGGCGGGCCGCCGCCAGCTCCGCGTCAGCGACCAGGGGCACGTCGGCAGCAGTAAAGAACCGGGGGTACAGCCGCACGCCGCTGCGGGTGTCCCCGGCGATCTGGTCGCGATACCAGCGGGCGGACGTTGGGGTCGTACAGGCGCGCGTGGTCGAAGGCGGGGGCGTCGTCGCCGAGGAGCTCGGTCTGCACCCAGTCGGGCAGGGACGGGTCGAGCCGGAGCAGCTCGGGCGGCGTCTCGTGGGCGGAGGTGGGCATACCGCCACGATGCCCGATGGGTCCGACAGGTCTGGCTCGCAACCTGCACACCAGCGCCGTAAGGCGAGATGTCCACCTTCGTACCCGGGAGCAGGCCCAGCGCCTCGCGGATGAACTTGGGCAGCACGATCCGACCTACGTGATCGACAACAGCTTCCGTGGGAGAACGATACCAGTTTGATCCCATAGCCGTGAGCGTCGCCAACCGCCGCACGATACTCCTCCAGTGGGGGTGCACGATCGACGGCTGCGACGACTGGGTACCGACACCGGTCGAGTGCGCCCAGCCCTCTAGATTTCTGCGAGAGGTACCGCTTCCTGGGGATATTGGAGGGCACGGGCAATGGCGACCGTGGCGCGTGACCGGCTGGCGAGGATGCTGCGCGGCGACGCGGAGACCACGTTCAGCGTGGGACTGACAGCGAGTAGGGATGACCTGAGCCTCGAAGTCGAGGGCGTCGGGCCCGTGGCCTTTCCAGTCCGGCCCGAGCAGGCCCGCGAGCTGCTCGGGCTCGGCCAGCCCGCCCGGTTCGGCCGCGGCGAGGAGACGCTGACCGACCCGGGCGTCCGCGACACCTGGGAGATCCCGAAGCACCTCGTCCACGCCCAGTGGGACGACAAGGCACTCGACGTTCTTCTGACGACGGCAAAAGACGAGCTGGGCCTGCCGATCGCCGCCGAGCTGACGGCCGACCTCCATGCGCTCCTGGTGTACGAGCCGGGCCAGTTCTTCCGCGCCCATCAGGACAGCGAGAAGGACTACGCGATGATCGGCACTCTGGTGGTGGTACTACCCTCCAGCCACACCGGCGGCGAGCTCGTGGTGCGCCACCTCGACGAGAAGATGGTCTACCGGGGCTCGAAGACGGACCTGTCACTGGTCGCCTTTTACGCCGACTGCCGGCACGAGGTCACCGCGGTGCGGTCGGGGTACCGGATCGCGCTCACCTACAACCTCCTGCTGCGCGGGGACACCGCCCTGCCGGAGGGCGACGAGGGAGCAACCGCCGAGCTGGCCGGCTTCCTTCGCGAGCACTTCGGCACGCCCGTGGCCAGCCGCTACGGCAGAGGCGCGGCCGACCCACCGAACCGGCTCGTCTACCTCCTCGACCACGAGTACACCCCGCGCGCGCTGGGCTGGAGTGGGCTGAAGGGCGCCGACGCCGCTCGCGTGTCCCTGCTGCGGGCCGCGGCCGAACGGGCGGGGTACGAAACCGTGCTCGCGCTCGCCGATGTCAAGACGACGCACAACGCCTACGAGGCGGATGAAGACCTCGGGCACCGAGGAGGACGGTACTGGGACGACTACGACGAGGGCGAGGACTCCGACGACTCGGGCGAGGACGACGTCGAGTACCAGGTCGAGGAGCTGCTTGTCTCCGAGGTCACGCTCACGCACTGGACCGGCCCGGAGGGCACCCGGCTGGAAGAGGCCTCGCTGGATGTGAGCGAGGACGAGGTGTGCGCGTCCACCGGATCCGACGACCTCGAGCCCTACTCCTCGGAGTACGAGGGCTACATGGGCAACTGGGGCAACACGCTCGACCGCTGGTACCACCGGGCGGCGGTCGTCGTGTGGCCCCGCGAGCAGGCCTTCGCGAACCGCGCCGAGACCTCGCCGGCCTAGGCTCTTGACGAGCTCGCCGGAACGATCGCCGCCAACCGCCGGCCCGACGCCAACCGCCAGCCCGACGCCAGCGAACGCTGCCCGCACCGCCGACCCCCGG
>NZ_CDWRCK010000288.1:3228-4901 GCF_977927595.1 Frankia sp. CcWB3 | reverse complement strand
GCGCGGCGGTCAAGTGATCATTTTTCCGGGCGGGCGGGGAAGTCGCGGGTGATCACCAGGATCAGTGCGTCGGTGGAGACGATTCTGGTCTTCGACTGGGGCACGATGCTCTCGATGCCCGGCATCGCCTCCTTCAGGGCTCGGGCGGCGTCGTCGTCGTCGTAGAAGACCGTCGTCACCGGGACGTTGTAGATCGACTGGTAGTTGCCCACCCGCTCGACCCGGAACCCGGCCGACTCGACCTGCTTGGCGGCCACCTCGGCGAGCCCGGCGACCCGCGAGTTGTTCAGGACGACCACCGGGGCCGTGGCCTTCGGTCCCGGCGGGGCCGGCGGCTTCGTCGCGGTGGACGCGGACGGCGCCGGCGTCGGTTCCAGGGACGCCGGCGCCGTCTTCGTGGCCCCCGGGCCGGGGGCCGGGGACGTGGCCGCCGCGCGGTGCGGCGACGGGGCCGGAGTGGTCCGGCCGCCGCCGGCTTGGTCCGTGCCCGGCCGCGCCGAGTGCGTCGGGGCCGCGACCTGGGTGGTGGAGCCGTCCGCGTCGGACGGGCCGTTCAGCAGATTGACCACCAGGATGCCCGCGAGTACGGCGAGAACCGCGACGACGCCCGCGCCGAGGGTGTGGAGCCGGTCCGGGCGCCGCCGGTGGGGACGCCGCGGCGGTGCGTTCGTGGCAGGTGTCATGCGTGGTCTTACCCCTCGGCCCGGTCACGTCGGCCGGATCGGGCCGCCCGACGTTGCTCCCGCAGCCGGCGCAGCCGGCGGACCAGCATCGGATCGGCTATCAGCGCGGCTTCCGAATCGATCACCCGGTTTAACAACTGGTAGTAGCGTGTTGATGACAGCCCGAACTCGGCCCGGATCGCCTCCTCCTTGGCTCCCGGGTGACGCCACCAACCCTGCTCGAAGCGCAACATGCGACGATCGCGATCGGACAGTTCGTTGGGTGGGACGTCCGCCCGCGCTGGTTTCTCGGGCGCTGGTTTCTCGGGCGGCAGGCTCTCGGGCGGTAGGCTCTCGGGCGGTAGAGGGTGTGCTGCCTCCACAGCGGGACCTCCTCGGGACGCATCCGGGACGATGGGCGCGATGGTGCGCCGACGTACCACGCCCGGTATGGTGCGCCGCCCACTATTTCACCCCGTGGGTCCGACATCCTCGGCGTCTCTGGCGACACACGTCCCGCCCGCGGTCCGGCCGCCCGACGCGGATCTGATGAGACGCTCGCGGGAGGCTCCCACCTGGTCCTGGCCAGGTCAGAGTTCCGGCCAGGTCAGAGCGCCCCGATTGGCTGTCATTGGCACCGATTGGCACCGATTGGCCTCCGGGCAGGCGGGGCACGCCGTGTGGTGACCTACTCTTGGCCGGTGAGCCGGCGCTTCACCCGCACCACCGAGGACTTCGTCTGCCTGGTCTGCGGGACGGCCGTGCGTGGTGACGGGTACACCAACCACTGCCCGTCCTGTCTGTCGTCGCGGCACGTCGACGTCAACCCCGGCGATCGGGCGGCGCGGTGCGGCGGTGTGATGCGGCCGGTCGCGGTGGAGAGCCGTACGCACGATCTGGTCATCACGCACGTCTGCGAGCGGTGCGGGCATCGGCGCCGCAACCGGTCCGCTCCGGCGGACGATCGCGACACGCTGCTGGCGGTCGCCGCCGCGGTCGCGCAGGCGGCGA
>NZ_CDWRCK010000288.1:0-3135 GCF_977927595.1 Frankia sp. CcWB3 | reverse complement strand
GCGACCGCCGCGCCGCCCGGGGCGCGCGCGGCGCTTATGACCGCCGGTCAGGGCTGCCGGTCAGGGATACAGACCCCGGGTCTGGTGGGCGTCGGCCACCCGGCCGACCCCGATGACGTGCGCGGCGTTGCGCATGCTGATCTTCTGGGTCGTGGCCAGCAGGGAGACCTCGCGGTACGCGCGGTCCATCAGCGCCCGGAGCCGGTCGTTGACCTCGTCCTCGGATCAGAAATACGCCTGGATGTCCTGCACCCACTCGAAGTACGAGACCGCCACCCCGCCGCCGTTGGCGAGGATGTCCGGCACCACCAGGACGCCCCGGTCGTCCAGGACCTGGTCGGCCTCGGCGGTCACCGGGCCGTTGGCGCCCTCGACGATGATCGGCGCGCGGACCCGGTCGACGTTCTCGACCGTGATGACGCCCTCCAGCGCCGCGGGGACGAGCACGTCGACGTCGAGCTCCAGGAGCTCGTCGTTGGTGATCGTGTCGGTTCCCGGGTAGCCGACGACCGTCTCCGCGCCGTCGGCGAGATAGCGGATGAGGGCGGCCGGGTTGAGTCCCTGCGGGTTGTAGATCCCGCCCTTCGCGTCCGAGACCGCGACCACAGTGCAACCGGCGTCGTGCAGGTACTGGGCCGCGAGCGTCCCCACCTTGCCGAAGCCTTGGACCGCGATTGTCATCGCGTGCGGGTCGCGCCCGGTCTCGCGCAGCGCGGCGAACACCGAAAGCTGCACCCCCAGGCTGGTCGCCCCGGCCCGACCGGCGGAACCGCCGATGGACAGCGGCTTGCCGGTTACCACGCCGGTGGCGGTGTACCCGGTGTGCGCCGAGTAGGTATCCATGATCCAGGCCATGGTCTGCTCGTCGGTGCCCACATCCGGTGCCGGGATGTCCTTCTCCGGTCCGATCAACGGGACGAGTTCGGCGGCGTAGCGCCGGGTCAGGCGTTCGCGTTCCGGTAGGGAGAGCATCGCCGGTTCCACCGCGATGCCACCCTTGGCCCCGCCGTAGGGGATCCCCATCAGCGCGCACTTCCAGGTCATCCACATCGCCAGCGCCTTGACCTCGTCGAGGTCGGTGGTGGGGTGGAAGCGGATCCCCCCTTGCCCGGGCCACGGGCGAGGTTGTGCTGGACGCGATAGCCGGTCAGCACGGTCAGCTGACCGTCGTCGCACTGTAGCGGAACGCTGACGGTGATCGCCCGGCGGGGCGTGCGGAGCAGGTCGTGCATACCGTCGTCAAGGCCCAGATGACGAGCCGCGTTCGCCAGTTGAACGCAGGCCGTGTCCCATGCTGAGCCGGATCCGAGGATCACAGGCACCTCCGCGGCGCGTTTCGAGCCACCCTTCGCCGCCGAACGCGCCGCCCGGTCCGCCGGCCACGGCGCGCTCCGTTGCGCGCCGCGGTGGTGACTCGATATGGCGCAAACAATAGGTGACGGGAGATGCCGTCTGTCGGGTGCGCGCAGGGCGCGCCATCGCCCACCAGGCACCTCCGGGTACGGTCGCGAGCGTGCGCGCGGACCCGTCGAGCCGCCTCCCGGTGCCGCGGCGGGCCGGGGGGCCGGCTTTGTCCGCACCCGGACGGCTGGCCGCGCTCGCCCGCCCCGGAGCCGGCACCCCCGACCGGTCAGCCCGGTGCCTCTGGGCATGGTGGCTGGTCAGCCGTGCCGTCCTCGTCATCCTGGTGGTGACCGACCAGGCGTTCGGCATGCAGCAGAGCGTGCTCGGCGATCTACACATCTATGCGGAGTGGGGCCGCGGGCTCGGTCGCGGCGAGGGGATGCCCACCGGTGACGACCGCTGGCAGTATCCGCCGGGCGCGGCAGTTGTGTTCGTGTTGCCCGACGTAACTCACGCCCATCTGGGATTGCCCTATCGAGCGGTGTTCATTGGGATGATGGTGGCCGTCGACGCCGTCCTGACTGCCGCGCTGGTGCGTCGCTCGGTCCCGGCGGCAGGGTTCTGGGTGGCCGGTCTCACCGCGCTGGGACCGGTGGCGCTGGCCCGTTTCGATCTGCTGCCGGCCGCGGCGGCGGTCGCGGCCGTGCTCGCGCTCGCCGCGGGCCGGTCCGGCCGGGCGGGATTTCATCTCGCCGCGGGCGCGCTGCTCAAGATCTGGCCGGTCCTGCTGCTGATCGCCCTGTCCCGTCCGCCGCTCCGGTCTCCGGGTCGGTCGGCGCCCTCGCCGGACTGGTTACGTCTTGCCGCCGGCGTCCTGTGCGCCGTCGGGGGGCTCGCGGCGCTGTTCGCGGTCACCGGGTGGTGGCGGGACGCGTTCGGGTTTCTTGGCGCGCAGCAGGCCCGCGGACTACAGGTGGAGGCGGTGGCCGCGACGCCGTTCGTCGTCGCCCACATGCTCGGCCATGGAACGGCACCCGGCTATTCCTACGGTTCGCTCCAGTTCGACACCCCGCTGGCCCGCAGCGTGGCCACTGCATGCTCGTTGACCGAGATCGTAGTGATCGTCATTTCGGCCCTGTGGTGGTGGGGGTGGGTGCGTCCGCCCGCGGCGGCGGACGGCGCGGGCCGGGCCGGTGTGCTCGTGGGGCGCACACTCGCGTTGTTGCTTGTCGTGGTCGTGACCGCCCGCGTGCTCAGCCCGCAGTACCTCGTGTGGATCATGGCGCTCGTCGCGGTCTGGATCGCGATGGCCCGGCCCGCCGGCTCCGGTGGCCTGACCGTCCCGGCCGGTGGACCGTCGTGGCGGTGGGTGGCGCTGCTGCTGATCTGCGTCGTGCTCTCCCAGGTCGTCTATCCGTGGCGGTACAACGACGTCGTCCAGGGACGGATCATGATGAGCCTGGTCCTGGTGGTCCGCAACGTCGGACTGGTCGCCGTCTGCGGGTGGGCGTGGCGTGCCGCCGCCGGATCACGACCAGCGTGATGACCGTTCCCGCGGCCGCAAGGCCGGCGCAGCCGATGACGGCCAGGGACGTCTCGGCGCGCCCGAGCAGCCGCCAGGTCGCGGCGAGCGGCGCGAGGGTCGTCAGGCACAGCCAGGCCGACGTGACGACCACCAGGGCGGTGGTCCACCCCCCGAACCCCCCGACGATCCGTTCGATGGCTGCCCCGAGGCGCCTCATGCGGCGTGGTTGCATCCCCGGCGTCCCGGGGTGGGGCGCCGTTCCAGGG
>NZ_CDWRCK010000287.1:0-4828 GCF_977927595.1 Frankia sp. CcWB3 | reverse complement strand
GCGGACCAGCGTCCGGCGGTCGTGGGCCGCAGCGGCCGGACCTGGCGGGAGATGCCCCGGCGGATCCGCGGCGCCGGGGCCGACTGCCGGGTACGCCTGGTCAGCCTCGCCGGGCTGGGCTTCGGCGCCCTGCGTACGGCCGGCGCGGGCGGCCCGTCGACGCTACGGGTCGGTATGGAGCTGCTCTCGCTCGGCAACCCGCTGACCCCCCTGCTGCTCGACATCGTCGACGGCCCTGACGGGGCGCCCACGGGTTACGAGGCGCCCACGGGTTACATCACGAGCTGGGCGGCTGGCCCGCTCACCGACCCGCTCGAGCGGCAACGCGGCGACGACAGCATGGCCGCGCAGCTCGCGAACGGTGAGTTCGCCGCCCCCGCGGACGTCATGGACATGCTCGCCCCGCTCGGCGCGCTGCTCGACGACGCCGCGACCCAGCTCGGCGTCGTTCCCATCGAGCTCAGCCCGGACCATCTCGTGCACTGCCGGGGATCGCTGCGGCTGGTCGGGTACGGCCGCCACGGGTACGCGCCGGCCCGGGGGGTGATCCCGCCTGCGTCCGAACGTAGCCAGGACACGGTGGAACTGCTCGGCGACGACATCCCGGCACCGGACGCCCCGCTGGAGGAGTGGCGGGCAGCGCAGGTCCGGGCGTTGGCCCGGCTGATCGGGTGGTTGTCCACCGGCCGCCGGCCGACCGCCTACGGTGCGGTGACGGGCGGATCGCGGGCGGCGCGCGAGCAGGCGGTGGACCGGTACCTGCGGGGCTGCGGGATCGACGCCCGGGTTGCCGACCTGCAGCCCGGCCGGCTCCGGGAGGAGCTCACGACGCTGGCCGCCGCGGCGCGGCGCACGAAGATCACCGAGGGTCTCGCCGCCTCCGACGTCATCATCGCCTACCATCACGACGCCGCGGCCCGTGGCGGGTTCGGCGACCGCAACCCCCGCTTCGAGCGGGGCCTGGTCGGCGGCACGTACCTGGGCACGGTCGACCGGGTCGACCCCCGGTTCGTCGTGATGAAGCTCAGGTACGGCGTCCGGGTGTTCGTGCCGCGTTCCGGCACCGGGTTCGACGTCGATCTCACCACCGTCCTGCAGGCCGGTGAGCAGCGCCCGGTGACGGTGCGCCGTTTCGACGAGACGCTCACCCCGCGCGGCGATCCCAAGGGCCTGCGGGGAGTGTTCGCGCCGGCGGGGACGGAGGTCATGACGGCCGAGCGCCGGGTCAACCCGGAGCCGGTGCGCCTCGCGACGAGCCTGCAGTCCGGGCGGGCGGCGGTCGGCGTGGCCGCCTTCGAGGCCGCGGACCTGTCCAGCCCGCTGGCTGGCCTGCTCGGCGGTTCCGGCTGGCTGCTCTGCCCGCCCGACGACCTCGCCCGGACCCTGGTTGCGCTGCGACGCGTGCGGTCCGCGCACCGGGCACCGGACGGCGCGGTGCCCGATCCGGCCCGGATCATCGCCTTCGGTGTCGACCCGGCGGCTCTGACCGAACCGAACGCCCTGGCGAGCGCCGGCCAGCGGGTGGAGTTCGCGCTGCCGCTGCTCGACGAGGACGGCCAGGCCCACGCTCCGCGCGCCTGGAGGGACCTGCCGCTGGTCGATGACGTCTCGTTGCAGGGGCTGCGCAGGCGCATCGGAGCGACGGCGGGGCAGAGCGCGGCCCGGCGGCTGTTCGCCGCGGCCTTCGCGCACCTGCTGGTGAACCCGGACGAGAGTGCCCTCGCGGCCGACACCGGCAGCCCGCAACGCGGTGGGCGTAGCGCAATCATGACGATGCTGCAGGAGATCGGTCGGGCGTTCGCCGGGCGGCCGGACCTGATTGTCACGGTCACCGCGGAGCTCGCCGAGCAGCAGAGCGTCCTGGCGGCCCGGGACAGCGCGAAGATGCTCGACGAGCTCGCGGCGGTCCTGCGGCCGCTGCCGGCCGAGCGCCGGATCGTCATCGACGTGATGCGGCTGGTCATGCGGGAGCGGATCCGGCCGGAGACCCGCCGGATGCTGCTCGCCGAGACGCTGCCCGCGACTGGTGTCCTCACCGGTTGCTGGGGTGACGTCTGGCAGATCACCGCGGTCGGTCTGACCGAGCTGACCGAGGCCCTCGAACGGGTGGCCGCGACCGGGCAGGTGCTGGCCCGGGCACCCCGACTCGACCGCGACGCGGTTGTCTCGCTCGCGGTCGCCGGCGCGGCGCCGGCGGTGGTGCGGTGCGCGCCGCTGTTGCCCGTCGATCTGATCCGGGAACTCACGGAACGTGCCCGGGTGACGCCCGAGGTGCTGCGGGGGGAACCAACCCGGTGAGTGGGCGGCCCGGCAGCGGCATCGTCCACCGGATCGAGCTGCTCGCGCGGGCCGGCGCCGAGGCGGTGCCCGGACTCACCGAGGACGAGGTCCGCCGGTTCGTGCTCGATGGCGGCCCGGACGGCGGCCCGGATGGCGGCGCGGACGGTGGCGTGGTGGAGGGCGCGACCGCCTCCGCCGCGACCGCCTCCGCCGAGGACGTGTCGGCCCCGGTCGCGGACCCGCGGGCCGCGTTCGCCGAGACCCCGGTCGTCGCCCCTGAGCCGGACTGGATGCCGGACTGGTGCGCGGCCCTCGCGGCTGCCGGCGGGCTGGCGGCCGACGAGGTGCGGGACCGGGCGATCGAGGAGAACCTCCTGGCCGGACCGGGTCCGGTGCCGCCGTCGCGGTGGGACCCCGACATCGCCGGGTGCCTCGCCGAACGGTGGGAGACGACGAGCCTCGCCGAGCTGATCGAGCTCGGGCGGGTGCTGGCCGCGGGTGACCTGCTCTGGATCCGCTCGGTGGCCGTCACGGTCGGGGTGTCCGTGTCGGAGGTGGTCGACGCGGCACTTGCCCAGCGCCTGCTCGGCCAGGCGCGGCCACCGTCACCATCCGACTGGTCCCAGGCGGACGTCGCCTCCTACCTCACCGAACGGTGGACCGCGGTGCCGTTGGTGGCGTTGCTCGACGTGGCCCGGGACCTGACGCGGTCGAGCGTCGGCTGGCTGCGCGCGGTGGCCGACGCCGCCGCGGTCCCGGTCTCCAGCGCGATCGACCGGGCCGTCGCGGAGGGCATCCTCGGCGAGGCCTCGCCGACGGACGCGGCGCTGCCGCCGCTGATCGCCGGCTACGTCGCCGCACGCTGGGACGAACGGTCGCTGCGGGACATCATGGCGACGGTCCGGGTCCTGGTGAACGGCGACCTGGAGTGGCTGCGTTCCTTCGGCGCCGCGCTCGGCGCGAATCCGGGCGGCCTCGTCGACGAGGCCGTCACGGCGGGCCTGCACCAGGCTGACCCGCCGCCCGATCCCGTCTGGTGGGTCGATCCGCGCGTCGTCGCGTTCGCGCGATCCCGGTGGGGCGTCCTGCCGCTCGACACCCTGCTGAAGATCGTCCGATGCCTCGCCGTCGAGGACATCGTCTGGACCACGCAGTTCGCCGAGCTTGTCGCGGCGGACCCGTCGACGGTGATCGAGACCGCCTTCCAGGAGAACCTGCTCGGCAGGCCGGGCATGTCGGCGTGGGCGGTGGCCCTGTTCGACGACGACGTCGTCGGGCTGTACCTGTCCCGGCGCTGGGGCATCCATCCGCTCGCCGAGACCCTGAACAGGGCCAGCCTGATCGGGGCGGCGCGCGACTGGCTGGTCCGGCTCGCCCGGATGTCCGGGCAGGACGTGGCCGACGTGCTCGACACCGCGATCGCGGAGGGCGTCCTGCGCCGCGGGGCGCAGTCCGCGCCCCCTCGCTGGAGGGTGTCTCCGCGCCCTATCTGGCCGCTCACTGGGGCACGATGCCGCTGCCCCGGCTGCTCGTCGAAGCGGCGCGCGCGGCCCGGGGCGAGCCGGACCCCACAGGACCCCTCACCACCGGTCCGGCGGGGCCGGCCACCACGGGTCCATCCGGTCCATCCGGTCCATCTGGTTCGTCTGGTTCGTCTGGTTCGTCTGGTTCGCCTGGTCGGGTTGCCGGTTCGTCCGCGTCCTTCGCGGCGGAGGTCGCGTCGCTGGTCGCGCTCGACCCGGCTACCGTCGCCGCGACCTGCGGTGCCCGCCTGGTGCGGGTGGCCGCCGCGCTGCACGGGGCGCCGCGCCTGGTGTCGGCGCTGGGCGCGTTGGACCCGCCCGCCCGGGCCTGGTTGCTGGCGGTCGCCGACCTGCTGCCCGCGGGCGCGGACGAGGTGGATCTGGCCGTCGCCGCCACCACGGACGACCCGGTCGCCGTGGTCGGCCTGGCTCTGGAGCACGGCATAGCGGTGACCGAGGCCGCTGCCGCGGCCGCGTGTCTCGGCCGGGTACCCGAGGCCGACCGGCCGGTGCTCGCGCCGCTCGGGGGGCTGCTCGCCCGGATACCCGTGGCCGTGCTGGTGACACTCGCCTCGCTCGACCTGGAACCCGCGGTGCGCCGGGCCCTGGCCGGCGTCGAGCAGGCACATCCGGGCGCCGTGGACGTGGTCGCGCTGCACGGGGCGCCGGCGGCGCCCATTATCACCGGGCCCCGGTCGCAGGCGATGATCTCGCTGCTGCAGCGGATCGAGCCGACACCGGGACTCGTGCCGTGGATCCTGACCGCGGGTCCCGAGGCGGCGGTCGCGGTCGCCACGGCCGGTCCCGGCGTCATCGACGTCGCCGCCCGGGCCGCCGACGCCTGGCGGCGTGGCGACGTCGCCGGCCCACTCGCCGCGATCAAGGCTGCCTGGGAGGCGACCGGCCCGACGGACCGGGTCTGGCCCGTCCCAGCCGCGGGCGTCAGCCGCCGGGGTGACAACCTCATCCGGCTGGCCATCACCGTCTATCCCCTCGCGGCGCGGGGACGTTCGGTCAGCGAGATC
>NZ_CDWRCK010000286.1:0-4830 GCF_977927595.1 Frankia sp. CcWB3 | reverse complement strand
GTGGGAGCGGCCGAGGGCGCATATTGACGACGCCCGGCACCGAGCTGGTCGGGCCGGGCGTCGTCCACGCTGCCGCGGCTGCGAGACCCGCGATCGCCCGGTCAGGCGCCGGCGCCCGCCGAGCCGGTCCTGGGGATGGCGGCCGCAGGCCCGGGCGTGACGGTGCTCACCGCGGAGTCGAGGCTCACCGCGGGGGCGAGCTGGTCGGACACTGGCAGCGCGCTGCCCGCCTTCCACGTGGCCCAGGGGACCGACCACGCGTTGCCGAGCTGTGAGGTGTCCGGCGGCCGACCGGTGTTGACGATGTCGATGATGTCACCGAGCCGGGTGAAGCTGTAGAACCACTGGGCGTCGGCGGGTGAGGCGTTCACGCACCCATGGGAGACGTTGGCTCGTCCCTGGGAGGGCACCGACCAGGGCGCGGAATGCACGTACTGCCCGCCACTGGTGTAGTGGACCGCCCACTGGACCTTCTCGTAGTAGTAGTCCGGGTCGCCCTGGGGGATGCCTACGGTGGCCGAATCCATGATCACTTCAGCTGACTTGCCCAGCACGTTGTGCGGGCCATCCATGCTCGGCAGACTGGGTTTGCCGAGGCTGACCGGCATCGTGCGCAGCAGTTGCCCGTCCCGGAAGACCTTCATCGTGTGGGTGGCCGAGTCGACCTTGGAGACCTGGGCGGAGCCGATGACGAAGTCCATCGCCCGGTCCTTGACCCCCAGCCGGCCCCCGCCCGCGTCGTAGCCGGCGAAGTTGGCCTCGACGTGCACCTTCGTCCCGGGCTTCCAGTACTCCTTCGGCCGCCACATGACGACCCGGTTCGACAGCCAGTTCCACGCGCCGAGGACCGGCGGATCGGTCCGTACGACCAGCCGGCTCTGGACGGCGGCCCGACTGGGCGCGGGCGCGCTGAACGTCAGGCTGATCGGCGCGCCGATCCCGACGGTCTGGCCCGCGACCGGCTCCCAGGAGACCTTGAACGACTTCGCCGGGACGCCGGTCACGAAGCCGGTCCGCACCGACGTCGTCCCGACGATGCCCGTCGCCGGGGACGTGGACGCCTCGACGTCGTACCGCGAATCGGCGAACAGCCCACCGGAGGATGTCCAGGTCCGATGATCGGCCGAGAAGGTGCCGAGCAGTATCCCCGGCTCCGTCTTCTCCGACGCGCTCGCCCTCCGGTTGACGGAGACCGCGGCCAGCGGGGCGTTGCCGCGCACGACGACCGGGCTGGTCAGCGCCACCCCGGTGGCGCCGTCCCCCGGCGTGACCGTCACGCTCGCCGCCGGATCCGGCGCGGGGGTGGCCCCGGCCGGCGCCGGTGATGCCCCCCCGCCGGAACAGGCCGCCGCGGACAGCACCGCGGCAAGCAGAAGCGTCCCCCCCGGCCACCGCCGGGGCCGGCGACCAGGCGATCCCGCCGGCCGGGATTCCAGCCGGGCCGAGCGACCCCACCCATGGAAAATACGTGAGGGAATCATTACCGAGCGAGACATGTAATGCCCCCTCTTGAAGACCGCGCCGGCAGCGTCGCCGGACGGGAAGCTACGTCCGAACGGTACCCAGAGATCAACCCCACGTATCCTCGATCAGCGGAATCTACGGCGCCAACCGGAAGAGCATCACCCAGCGTCGAGCATCTTAATACGGAGAGTAGCACTCTCCAGGCGTCCCACATACACCCCTCCCCTTCTCCCCTTCTGACGCACGAACGCCTTCCCGAGTTGCCCGGCCCGGAGGACATTTCACCGACCACCCGAAACGACGGCCAGAACCCGCGGCGATATCAAAAAAGACGCAACCCGTCACCCGTGCAGATGAGTTTCCGCAACCAGAGACGACCGGGCGGTACACGGCACCGCCGGCATGCGAGACCATTGACGTCTCGCTGACTTTCCATTACCGGAAGCCACCCGGACGGGTCACCACCGCGTGATCCCACCCAGCGGTCCACCTGGCCCGGAGGGGCACCCCGGCGACAGGCCGGGGCGAGGAGCCGGAGGACGAACGGCACGACGAACGGCACGAGCCGGGCGCGCGAAACTCACTGTCGGTCCGGGAGGTCACCCGGTCCAGCAGAATGGTCAGGCCACGTTCGGCGGTCTCCGGCCCGCACCGGTGCCGGCACGACGCGCCGGGACGGTCGGACCCGCGGCAGGCCGATCGACCCGGCCGGGCGAAAGGCGCACTCCGGATAAGGGAAATGACCGTCCCACGACAGGGAGGCCACATGGCGATCGTTCTCGGGCCCAATCAGTATGGAAAGGCGGAGGTCCGTCTCGTCCACGTAGGAGTAGAAATGAAATAACTTGCGCGTTTCGAACCCTCCACAGGCCTGTGACCTGCGATGATGCTCTCGATCACGTATTTGTTACTTCATTACGTCCCCGTAGCGCGGAACGGACCGGTGCACCAGATCACCGATCTGAACGTCTCCACTGCGCTTCGTGGTGACTTCGCCGCCGCGCACCTGTCCGGCGACAATGCGCACGTGCTCACCACGGACACGCAGAAAAACACCGTCTACGCCTTCGCCCGCGAGCACGGAATCGGCCAGATCGAGGATTTCGCGATCCGGCTGGGTCACCATTTCGTCGGATCCCTCCCGTGGATCGACGGCGCCCGGATAGAAATCGAGCAGTACCGGTGGGACCGCATCCCGGTGGACGGGGTGCCGCACGACCATGCCTTCAGCAGGTCGGCTGGGGAGAAAAGGACGACGGTCGTCACCCTCGACCGTGACACGGCCTTCGTCGTGTCCGGACTCGCCGGGCTGGTCCTGCTGAAGTCGACCGGCTCGGAATTCTCGGGGTTTCTCCGCGACCGGTACACCACGCTGCCCGAGACGACAGACCGCATCCTGGCGACAGAGGTCACCGCCCGCTGGCGCTACGCCCGGTCAGACCTCGGCTTCGAACGACTGTTCGACTGGATACGGACGGCTCTGGTCAGCACCTTCGCGAGCCTCCACAGCCTGGCTCTGCAACAGACCCTGTACCGGATGGGCGAGGCGGCACTGACCGCGCACGCCGACGTCGCCGAAATCCGCCTGTCAATGCCGAACAAACACCACTTCCTGGTTGATCTAGAACCGTTCGGGCTCGATAATCCCAACACGATCTACTACGCCGCGGACCGGCCGTACGGCAAGATCGAGGGAACGGTCCTGCGCGATGACGCTCCCGACCCGGGGCCGAGCTGGCTGACCTTCCCGGGATTCTGCTGACCGGTGCTGACCGGTGCCGTCACCCGACGGGCGGTGGGCGCCCCGGACGCCTGTCCCAGCGGCGCAGCGTAAGGCGGTCGCCGGGCATAAGCGTAAGGGCATGCGCGGCGTCACCGTCGCGCACGGCGAGGGCCGCCATCCCCGCCGAGCCGACGTAGAGCACCGCCTCCCCCGGGCCGACGGAACCGAAGGTGACCCCTACCGCCAGTTCAACCATCGGGCCCGCGGCCGCGGGCGGCCCGACCGCCTGCTCGGCCCCGGTCGGGCGGTCCCGCCGGAGCGGTCGCAGCACCGCCCGACCCGGCGGGCGCAGCCCGGCCGCGCCGAGCAGCGCGCCGGAGGCCGCGAGCTGGACGTTGCCGAACGTGTCAACGAGGACCACCTCGGTCTCCACGGTGCCATCCGGGCGTAGCCGAGCCAGGGCCGCCCGCGGACGGACCAGGGTCGCCGGCTCCACCGGCTCACCGACCTCCTGGAGCGGCGTCCCGCGCGCCAGGGCGGCAGCCACCGGGGCGAAGACGTCCCGGCCGTGGAACGTCGCGGGGGTTCCGGGCCGCACCGCCAGCGTGACCGCGGCCTCGATCCCCCCCCAACCGCTCGGCCGCGGAGATCAGCAGGCCGTTGTCGGGCCCGACCAGGTGACCGCCGACCGCGCGCAGTGCCAGGGCCCGGCGCGACGTACCCACCCCGGCGAGGTGCACCCCCCGAGGCAGGGAACCCACCGTCTGGGCGAGCACGGCCGCCCCCCGCCGCACGTCCCCCGGCGGCACCAGGTGGGTCACGTCGATGATCCGGGCGTCCGGCACCGTCTGCAGGATCACCCCGTGGCAGGCTGCAACAAAGCCGTCGGCGAGTCCGTAGTCAGTGGTGAAGCTGATGCACCTCACCGGCTCAACCTGACGTCAACCCGACGGCCCGGAGACGGGCGCCTCGCCGAGCCCGCTGCCGTCCCGGCCCGGTGGGTCCGGATGGCCGTGCGCCCAGCCCTCGTCATCCACCCAGCCCTCGCTGTCGACCACCCGGTGGGGATCGGCCTCCAGGGCCGGCGGCTCGCCCGCCGCCGGCTGGCCCGGATCGTAGCTGGCGGGCCGGTCGCGTTCGGGCGCCGGACCGCCATTGGCGATGACCACCGCGACCCACGGAATGATCACGGCCATCGCGACAGCGACAAACCGCAGCCAGCCGTGGAAGGCGACCACGGCGAGCACGAAGCAGAGCATCCGGAACATCATCGAGAGGAGGTAACGCACCTCCCGCCGATGGATGTCCGACTGCCGCGACCGGGCCGCGGACGTGATCAGGACCGTGTCCTGCCGCCTGAACATCACGCGTACACCTCGATGGCTCTCACTCCCCGACCGGTGCGCCGCCCCGCGCCTCCAAATATCCTCCTCACCGGCGCCCTGGGAAAATGCTGGCGGCCGGCGTGCGACGGTGCGGACCAGGAACCATGGCGCCCGCCGGGCGCCGTGTCGAACGACACCATGTCGGATAACATCATGTTGCACTATGTCGTGTGACATCATGTCAAGTAACACTATGGTAGATAGCACTATGTCAAGTGGCACTATGGAGTCGAAATGAAATAACTTGCGCGTTTCGAA
>NZ_CDWRCK010000285.1:0-4830 GCF_977927595.1 Frankia sp. CcWB3 | reverse complement strand
GGTGGGGAGCCCGGTCGCCGCCCAGCCGTGGAATCCGCCGATCACGTCGGTGGCGCGCCGCAGGCCGAGCTGTTGCAACGAGTCGGCTGCGAGGCTGGAGGTGTAACCCTCTGAGCAGATCACGATGACCTGCAGGTCGTCCCCCGTCGCCAGCGGCAGGCACGCGTCGCTGGTGGGGTCGAACCGCCATTCGAGGACGTTGCGCTCCACGATGACGGCGCCGGGGATCTCCCCCTCCGCGGCGCGCTGCGCCGCGGGTCGGATGTCGACCAGCACCGCGTCGCCGTTCTCGGCCAGGGCACGCGCGGCCTGCGCCGGTTCGAGTCGGTGCAGCCGGGACCGGGCCGCCGCGAGCATCGCGTCGATCCGGCTCGGTGGTGTGGCCGTGGCGTGCTCGGTTGCCGTCATGCGCCGCTCCCGGCCACCGCGGGGGTCGGAGCCCTGCGGTCGCCCCTGCCCGCCTCGATTATCGCGGTGGCCGCGCCGATGGTGACGGCCGGGCCCAGGTCCGTCGCGGCTGCCGCGGCCGCAGGCGGGATCTCGACGGCACGCGGATCCTCCGTACGGCCGCCATCGGCCGGCGTCGGCGCGAACCGCATCGACAGTTCCGGTGGGGAGTAGGCGTGGATCGTCGTCGCGACCTGCCGGCCGCGGTTGGCGACCCGGTGGACGTGGGTCGCATCGAAGCCGACCACGGCCCCGGTCCCGTGCCGGTGCACCTGGGAGCTGGTCCAGCTTCGGTCGTACTGGTCCTCCTCCACGAAACCCTCAGCGACCGTCAGCGCACCCAGCGCGCCGCCATGATCGTGTACCTCCGTCTGCTGCCCCGGGTACCAGCCGATCAGCCACACCTCCACGGTCGCGGAGAGCAGCAGCCGGGTGTACCACCGGCGGTCGGGACGGTGACGGATGACGGGACGCCAGACCTCGGGCGTCGCCGAGACCGCGGCGGTCAGTTCGCACAGGGTCGCCAGGTCGATGAGGCCCGGCTCATCGCTCAGGCACGAGGTCGGCACAAAGGGGTCGGCGATGCGGGTGGGGTCGGCGATGAGGACCGGGTGGAGGAGGGGCACGAGTCACTCCCAAGACGCGGGTAATGCTGGGACGCGGGTAATGCTGGGACGCGGGTGATGCTGGGACGCGGGTGATGCTGGGACGCGGGTGATGCTGGGACGCGGGTACGTTCGCCGGCACACCGCCGGACACGGCCGGGCGGGGAGAAGCGGTGCCGCGCGCGAGACTGATGCGCCGGGTCACCGCATCGAATGAGCACGATGGTGATGTCCTGCCGGCGGTGGCCCGCCGTGGCGCAGGCACGGAGTGCGACGGCGCAGAGCGGTGGAGATCACGGTGCGAACGGGCTGAGCGTGGCGTCGCGAGGCCGACGGACCGTCGGGGCGGGGCGACAGAACTGCCAGCTGGACCAGCCGATCAACCGATTAGGGACGGCAGACGACGAGCCGCCGCCGACGGCGCCGCGGGAGGATGACGCTGGCTCAGGCCCGCCCGGTACACGCCGCGCTGACGACCCGGCCCAGGTCCGTCACTCGGTCGCGGTGCAGGAAGAGGTGGGGCATTGCCATGAACGACACTCTACGTTGGAGGTAGCCCGGCGCGTTGTGGCCCTCCGAGACTCGGCTGGTGCTCGTTATGGTGTTCCGCCTGCTGCTCCGCGGAGTCGGTGTTTGCCGGATATCGTGCATGGCAGGCAATCCTTCCGCCTGGGCAGGCGCCCGCACGTCACCCTGCTGGAGAGAGGGACCGGAAATGAGGTGCCACGCGCGGTGGTTTTCGTCGAATTCCGTCGATACCCGGACGAAGGTTCGGTCATTGCCCTGGACCAGGGCCTAGACCAGGGCCCGCGCCGATGAGCGGACCCGTCCCCGATGTCGATCGTGCGCGGCTCGAACAGCTTCTGATCCAGCTCTCCGAGCAGGTGAACGAAGTGGCGTCCGTGCAGACCCGGATGCGTGGCCTGCTCGACGCGGTCGTCGACGTGGCCCGGGAACTGAGCCTGCCGGTCACCCTGCGCCGGATCGCGCAGGCCGCCTGCCAGCTCGTGGGGGCCAAGTACGGCGCCCTCGGGGTGATCGGCGACGACGGGGAGATCTCGGAGCTCATCCATGTGGGCTTCCCCGACGAGGTGCCCACCATGATCGGCAGACTTCCTGAGGGGCGCGGCCTGATCGGGGAGAGCCTGCGCCACCCTCGGCCGTTGCGGGTGGCCGACGCCGCCCGTCATCCCGTTGCGATCGGGTTTCCCAGCGGGCACCCGCGGTTCGACACCTTCCTCAACGTCCCGATCATGGTGCGGGGCGCGGCGTTCGGAACGCTGTTCCTCGGCGCGAAGCGCGGTGGCGGCGAGTTCACCCAGGAGGACGAGGATCTGGCGTGCGCGTTGGCGGCCGCGGTCGGTTTCGCGATCGAGAACGCGCGGCTGTACGAGGAGACCAGGCGCCGGCAGGCCTGGCTCTCGGCCAGTGCGGAGATCACGACCGCGCTGCTGTCGGTCGCGGAGCCCGAGAAGGCGCTCGACCTGGTGGCCCGGCGGGCTCGTCAGGCGACCGCGGCCCGGCTCGCCGCGATCCTCGTCCCCGACGAGGCCGGCCTGGTCGTCGGGGTTGTCGCCGGGGAGGGGGACGACGACCTGCGAGGCCGGGTCTTCGCCGACAACCGCCGCCTGAACGAGGCCATGCGCACCGGCCGGGCCGTGCTCGTGCCCGCCGACTCCCCGGGCGGTCCGCTGTTCGGCGCGGACCATCCCGACCTCCCGGTGAAGGTCGGCATGGTGGTGCCGCTGATGGCGGGTGGCCGGGCGCTGGGCATCCTCGTCCTCGGCTCGGGTGAGCGTTCGGCCTCCTTCGGCGGTCTGGACCTGGAGATGGCCGCGGCTTTCGCCGGGCAGGCCGCGCTCACCCTCGAACTGGCCCGGGTGCACCGCGACCGGGAGCGTCTGGCCGTCTTCGAGGAACGGGACCGCATCGCTCGGGACCTGCACGACGTCGTGATCCAGCGGTTGTTCGCCACCGGTCTGCACCTGCAGAGCCTTGCCCGGGTCGTGGACAGCCGGGCGGCCGGGCGGCTGGACGCCGCCGCCGGCGAGCTCGACCAGACCATCTCCGACATCCGTCAGACGATCTTTTCGTTGACCTCCAACGCTGCTGAGGAGACCGATCTGCGCGCCGAGATTCAAGCGGTCATCGCCCAGGCCGAACGGGCCCTGGGGATCACCCCGACGGTCCGGCTGGACGGACCGATCGACCGCGGGGTCCCCGCGGCCATCCGCCCGCACATGCTCGCGGCGCTGCGCGAGGCGTTGTCCAACATCGCCCGCCACGCGCGGGCCTCCCGGATCCACGTGTTGCTGCGGGTCACCGACGCCGACATCCTGGTCGAGGTGCGCGACGACGGCCGCGGCCCCGGCAAGGCCTCGCGCAGCAGCGGGCTGGCCAACCTGCGGCACCGTGCGCTCGACCTCGGCGGCCGGATGGAGTTCGGCCCGGGAGCGGGCGGCGTCGGCACCACCATGACCTGGCAGGTCCCGGTGATCGCGCCGTTGCCCGAGCTTCGCGTGCACTCCGGCGAGGGATGGAGCGTCCTCGGTTAGCGGGTACGGCGGGGTTGCGGGGAACCCCGGGCCTCAAGAGCCTCAGGGGCCTCAAGAGCCTCAGGGGTTCAGGGATTCAGCCTGGTGGCGAACACCGCGGCCTGGGTCCGGCTCTCCAGCCCGAGCTTGGACAGCAAGCTGGAGACGTAGTTCTTCACGGTCTTCTCGGCGAGGAACATCCGGCTGGCGATCTGGCGGTTGGTGAGCCCCTCCGCGATCAGCCGGAGGATGCGCCGCTCCTGGTCGGTGAGCCCGGAAAGCCGTTCGTCCTCGGCTGGTCCCTCCCGCAGCCGCACCAGGACCCGGGGCGTCACCGCGGGATCGAGCAGGGACTTGCCCGCCGCCACCTGGCGCACCGCGTCTACGAGGGCGGTTCCCCGGATCTGCTTGAGAACGTAGCCGGCCGCGCCCGCCATGATCGCTGTGAAGAGCGCCTCCTCGTCGTCGAACGAGGTCAGGATGAGGCAGGCGATCCGTGGATCGCTCGACCGGACCTGCCGGCAGACCTCGATACCGCTGCCGTCCTCCAGGCGTGCGTCCAGCACCGCGACGTGGGGCTGGAGGGCCAGGATCCGGGCTACCGCCTCATCGGCCCGCCCGGCCTCCCCGACCACCTCTACATCGGGTTCGTCGGTGAGGAGATCCCGCAGCCCGCGACGCACTACCTCGTGGTCGTCGAGAAGGAACACCCGGATGGTTCCGGTGATCGACGCAGGCCCCGGTACGTCACCGACTCCGGAACCGTCCGCCAGTTCGTCTGACACCGTTGACTCCGCCCGACCCTGACGCCGTAGAAGACCGTCGCTGTTGTCACCTGCAGCAAGCAGAATATAACGCTCGCTGTTGGAGGCGGTGACCTCGACCGCACGGAAGCGGTGTCGTGCGTCTCGGCGGATGCCGTTCGGTGAACCCGTGAACGCCGGTTCCGGCGTCATCCGAAAAGGGTAGGTCCGGGTGGCGCCCCGCCGAAGTCCGGGGAGGTGTAGTCGAGTGGCTTCATGATGTGATTGCGCCAGGTCGCAATTGGCGTGCCGGCGGCGGATGTAGAGCCTGTCCGCGGGCCCGGAGGTTTCGCCTGCTCCCCGGCGCAGCGATGAGGAGTCGAAATGAAATAACTTGCGCGTTTCGAACCCTCCACAGGCCTGTGACCTGCGATGATGCTCTCGATCGCGTATTTGTTACTTCATTACGTCCCCTGAGGCCCGTCGGCCGGGACAGGGGAA
>NZ_CDWRCK010000284.1:0-4885 GCF_977927595.1 Frankia sp. CcWB3 | reverse complement strand
GGGACACAATCACCCCTGGTCATGGCGATGGGCACGCTCCGCACCCGTCGTGAAGCCGACAGGGCGGGGCACGCTCCCCGGTCCGCCGAACACGGCAGACGGGGATTGTGAGCCGGCACCGTCACGTCCCCCGCGGGCTATCGTGGACCCACAGGCGGCCCGGCGGGCCGCACCTGATACCAACCTGTGACTGAGGTTTCCCTTGTCCCTATCCCGGCCTTCCCCCGACGCGGTCCAGTCGGCTCTGGCGACGGTGCACGATCCCGAGATCGGTCGTCCCATCACCGAGCTGGACATGGTCTCGTCGGTTCGCGTGCTCGACGACGGCTCGGTCGACGTCGGGGTCCTGCTCACCGTGTCCGGCTGCCCCATGCGCGACGAGATCATCAATCGGGTCAGTCGAGCCGTCAGCGCGGTCAAAGGCGTCCGCGAGGTCCGCGTCGATCTGCAGGTCATGTCGGACGAGCAACGCGGTGCCCTGCACGCGAAACTGCGGGGGGGCAACGCCCCCAAGGCGATTCCCTTCGCCCAACCGGGCTCGACCACCAGGGTCTACGGCGTCGCCAGCGGCAAGGGCGGCGTCGGCAAGTCCTCGATCACCGTGAACCTGGCCGCCGCGATGGCCCGTTCGGGCCTGTCGGTCGGTGTGCTCGATGCCGACATCTACGGGCACTCCGTGCCCCGCATGCTGGGCATCGACCGCCCGCCCACCCAGGTCGAAAAGATGATCATGCCGCCCCAGGCGCACGGGGTGCGAGTCATCTCCACCGGGATGTTCACGCGTGGCAACCAGCCGGTGACCTGGCGCGGACCGATGCTGCACCGTGCCCTGGAGCAGTTCCTGTCGGACGTCTTCTGGGGTGACCTGGACGTCCTTCTCCTGGACCTGCCGCCCGGCACCGGTGACATCGCCATCTCTCTGGCCCAGCTGGTGCCGTCCTCCGAACTGCTGCTGGTCACGACCCCGCAGCTGGCGGCCACCGAGGTCGCCGAGCGGGCCGGGACCATCGCCGTGCAGACCCGGCAGAACGTGGTCGGGGTCGTCGAGAACATGGCGTGGCTGCCCTGCCCGCACTGCGGCGAGCGGGTCGACGTGTTCGGCTCCGGCGGCGGGGCGGCGGTGGCCGAGCGGCTGACCAGGGTGCTCGGTCATGACGTACCGCTGCTGGCCCAGATCCCGGTAGACGTCCGGCTCCGGGAAGGCGCCGACAACGGCGTGCCACTGGTCATCGGCGAGCCGGACAGCGAGGCGGGCAAGGCCCTGGACGCGGTGGCAGGCCGGCTCACCTACCGCTCCCGTGGGCTCGCCGGACGCAGCCTCAACCTCACGCCGGTGGGGCGCTGAACACCTACGATCGGCCGTCCGTCCGGGTTCGCGCAGCCTGATCGACGCGAGCCCGGCCCCGGCTGATCCCGCCCCGGGGCGGGTCCTCGAGCCGACGGCGGCGCCGAACCTCAGGTGGCGTCGGGTCGGCTCAGGTGGCGTCCGAGTCGAAGGGCACCTCTGTCGCCGGGCCGCCCGCTCCGTGCCGGCTGCACCGGCACGGAGCGGGCGGCGGAGGCCTTGCTCGGCGAGACCTTCGACAGCATGGGAGACACCGGACCGGGCGGCGCCGCCGGGACCGCGGCCTCGGCGCCGGGACGAGCCGGGTCCTTGGCCGCGGGATCTCTCGGCAGCGAGGACTTGGTCAGTGACGGCACCGCGGGCGGATCGTCACCGAGGAGCAGCGAGTCGAGCGAGGTCCGCTTGGTGAGGTATGGCGGCAGAACCGGACCGTCCTCGAACAGGTGCTTGCGGACGAAGGTCTTGGGATGCAGGTCCCGGATATCCAGATCGGCGAATTCCGGGCCCAGCTCGGACCTGAGATCGTTACGCATGCCGTTGGCCATCTGGCGCAGCTGACGCAGCACGCGTCCCGCGTCCCTGGCGGCCTTGGGCAATCTGTCCGGGCCGAAGACGAACAGCCCGATCAGGAGCAAGACGACGACTTCACCCCACCCGACACCGTTGAACACGCGCTGAGCGTACCTCTCCCGGTGTTACGGGCAAGGAGCTCGCGGGCAACGAAAAGATGCCTGCAGCTCAGCGCTGTTGTTCCTGCAGTGTCAGCTGGATGGTCGCGGTGGCCCCGGCGCGTTCGTAGGCGACCGGCACCCGGTCACCTACCCGGTGGAGCCGGGCGGCGACAATGAGGTCATTCATCCCGCTGATGACCCTGGTGCCCACCCGCGTGATGATGTCGCCGACGCGCAGCCCGGCGCGCTCGGCGGGGCCATCGGGCGCCAGGTTGACAATGCGGGCACCCGGCGTGGTCCCCGTGGCCTTCGCCTGGCCGGCGGTGACGGTCGCGGCCGACACGCCGAGGTACGGGTGGGTCGCCCGGCCGGTCGAGATGATCTCCTGAGCGACCGAGCGGGCGAAGTCGATCGGGATGGCGAACCCCACGCCGATGCTGCCGCTCTGGCTCTGGGACTCATGGCCGGGCACCGCGGCGATCGCGGTATTGATCCCCACTATCTGGCCGAGGCCGTCGAGCAGCGGACCACCGGAGTTGCCCGGATTGATCGCCGCGTCGATCTGGATCGCCCCGATGAGCACCGTGGGGTCGGTGCCGCTCTCGGCCGGGACCATGGGATTGCGGTCGAGCGCGCTGACAACGCCAGTCGTTACGGTGCCGGCGAGGCCGAACGGCGCCCCGATGGCAACCACCGGCGCTCCCACGACCAGCGAGCCGGACTGGCCGAGCGCCGCCGCCGGCAGGGGTTGCGGGGCGGGATGCGCAGGACGGCGAGGTCAGTCTTGGGATCCCGCCCGACCAGGTCGGCCTGGACCTGGCCGAACTCCTGGTAGCGGCGCACGGAGATCGGAGTTCTGGCGGCGACCGCGGGCGCCACGACGTGGTTGTTCGTCAGGATGTACCCCTCCGGGCTGATGATCACCCCGGAGCCGGTGCCCGCGGCATCGCCGGCCCCCGCCACCGGCGTCGATCGTCACCACACTGGGCAGAGTCGTCGCGGCGATCGACGCGACCGACCTGCGGTCGGAGCTGGGCGCGGCGGTACCGACCTGCAGGGCCGCCGACGCCTGCCGGTCGCTGCCGCACTCGGTCATCGAGACGAGCAGCGCACCGATCCCCCCGCCCAGCAGACCCGCGACCAGGATGCTCGCGAGGAGGACCCGGTGACCGAGAACGACCGGGCGACCGGGCGCGACCAGGCGCCCCCGCGGCGCGGGACGGCCGGTCAGGACGCCGGCGAACGGCGCGGCGACCGCCGTGCCGTTCGAGCCGTTCGAGCCGCCGCCGGAGTCCGCGGGCAGCGGATACGGCGTCGAGGTCGGCGACCACGCCCGCGGGGAGCCCGTCGCAGCGGGTGGTGGGGCCGGCGGCTGCGTGCCGAAGCCACGCACCGCGGTCACTGTCGGCAAGTCTCTCGACGGCTCCCGCGGGTTCCCGTCAGCCGGAGCGCGCCCGCGGTCGGTCGCGGCGGCGGCCCCCTCGACCCGCCCGGAATGCCGGGGGTGGCGATGCCCTCCGGGGGCGGAGCCGGGCCTGTCCTCACTGGGTGGGAGGGTCGGCGGACGCCGGGCGGGCTGACGCACCGGAATCCGCGCCGCCCCGGGTTCCGGCGTCGCACCCTCGCGGGCCGTGGGCCGCGGCTGCGGTCCCGCAGCCGATGGCCCCGCACCCGATGGAGTTCCCGGGGCCGGCTCAGGAGCGCGTGCCGCCGGACTACCCGTGCCCGGCGTCCTGGCGGCCGTGGGTCGCCGGTCGGGCCGGGTCTCCTCCGCCGCCGGCCCGGTCATCGCGGTGGTGGAGGCCGTACGAGGCGATTCCGGACGGCGTGTCCCGGCCGCCGGTTCCGACCCGGACGGCTGCACAGGTCCCGACGGCCGCACGGGGACGACCACCCCGGGCTGTACCCGCGGCCCGGCACCGCCGGCTGTGCTGGGCCGGGGCGCGGCGGGAAGGCGAAGCCGACTAACAGGTATCGTCCCGCCGGTCGAGGGGACGGTCGTCGCGTCGCACGCCGCCGCGACCCGGCCGCTGGCCTGATCGGTCTGCGGCTCGCCGTCGGTGGCAGGAGGCGCCGCGTCGGCGCGGTCCGCGACTCGCCGGGCGCCGGGGCGGGAAGGATCGGCGCGGTGGCTCGGGCCGGCGGGAACCGACCGCATCGTGGATGACCGCTCGAGACGTCGGGGCCGTACGGGGGGGTCGACCGGTTCCACGCTCGCGACAGGCACCTCGTTGTCGCTGACGTCCACACGTCCTCCCCGATTCGCTCGTCGCACGGCACGGCGGAACGCCGACGACCGGTTCCGTCCTGGAAAGCACGCGCGACGCGTCCGAGCGGGTAACACGGTAAAGCCTCACATCAGGCCAGACGAGACCTCTCCTCCAGAACACTCAGAAAATGTCTTTCAGGTACCGGAAAGATGCGTCCCGCCGGTTTCCGGCGGCGACCGGGGCGGACAGCCGGACAAAGGCGACCAGCCAGGGCCTGGCGCCGGGAGGCGGAGCGGGCGACACCCCGGAACTCACGGCCCCGGCCGCCTCCGGGTACCCGGGACGGCTTACCCCGTCCGAATACCCCGTTCGAATACCCCCGACCGGGCCGACGGGGAACGTATCCGCCCGGATCGGCCTGAATTCGCCCGGTCGGCTCGAACGGGCGGACGATCAACGACGCAAGGACGCCCGGACCGGGGCGAACATCGGGGTGAGCCGGCCCGGGACGCCGTTCGGAACGCCCGGGGCGACGACCGAGGACACCGTCGGCACCGCGACGGGTCCCGGTGTCTGGATACTCTCCTGGCCGTCGGCGATGGCGGTACCAGCGACGGCGAGCAGCATCAGCGCGGCGGATCCGAGGAGGGTTCGCCGCA
>NZ_CDWRCK010000283.1:0-4938 GCF_977927595.1 Frankia sp. CcWB3 | reverse complement strand
GGGCTGTGGGTGGGCTACGATCTGCAGAGCAGCATTCCGGGGCTCTTCGTGATCGGGGAGGCGAACTTCTCCGACCACGGCGCCAACCGTCTCGGCGCGAGCGCGCTGATGCAGGGTCTCGCCGACGGCTACTTCGTGCTGCCGCCCATGCTGGGTGACTACATCGCCTCGACGAAGCTGGGCGCGGTCGACGCGAGCCATCCCGCGGTCGCGGAGACGGCGGCCGAGGCGACGGGCCGGCTGACCCGCCTGCTCACCGTGAACGGCGACCGCACCGTCGACTCGTTCCACCGTGAGCTCGGCGAGATCATGTGGGACGAGTGCGGGATGGCGCGCAGCGAGGACGGCCTGCGCAAGGCGCTGGGGCGTCTTCCGGAGCTGCGCGAGGAGTTCTGGCGACAGGTCAAGGTGCCAGGCGGCGCGGGTAGTGTCAACCAGAGCCTGGAGCGGGCGAACCGGGTGTCGGACTTCCTCGAACTCGGCGAGCTGATGTGCGTCGACGCCCTGCACCGCGAGGAGTCCTGCGGGGGGCACTTCCGGGTCGAGAGCCAGACCCCGGACGGCGAGGCCCTTCGCGACGACGACCGGTTCGCCTACGTCGGGGCCTGGGAGTTCGCCGGCACGGAAACCCCGCCGGTGCTGCACCGCGAGGTTCTGGAGTTCGAGCACGTCCACCTCGCCCAGCGTAACTACGCGTGAGGCGGTGCCGGTCAATGGATCACGACTGTACGAGGAGCCGACCGTGAAGCTCACCCTTCGGATCTGGCGCCAGGCCGGACCGGACGAGCCAGGCCGCATGGTCACCTACGAGGTGCCCGACGCGAACCCGGACATGTCCTTCCTCGAACTGCTCGACGTGCTCAACGAGCGACTGACCCTGCAGGGCGAGGAGCCAGTCAGCTTCGACCACGACTGCCGCGAGGGCATCTGCGGCGCCTGCGGAGTGGTCATCAACGGCCAGGCCCACGGCCCCCGGGAACGAACCACCACCTGCCAGCTGCATGTGCGGGAGTTCTCCGACGGGGACGTCATCGACGTCGAGCCGTGGCGCTCGGTCGCATTCGGCGTCGTCCGCGACCTGATGGTGGACCGCTCCGGCCTCGACCGGATCATCCAGGCCGGCGGCTACATCAGCGCCCCGACGGGCAGCGCCCCCGAGGCGCACTCCACCCCGGTGCCCAAGGCCGTCGCGGACACGGCGTTCGACAACGCCACCTGCATCGGCTGCGGCGCCTGCGTCGCGGCCTGCCCCAACGGCTCGGCCATGCTGTTCACCTCGGCGAAGGTCGTGCACCTCAACAGCCTGCCCCAGGGCGCTCCGGAGCGGGCGAGCCGCACGCTCAACCTGGTCGAGGCCATGGATGCCGAGGGCTTCGGCGGGTGCACCAACACCGGGGAGTGCACCGTCGCCTGCCCGAAGGGCATCCCGCTGGACAGCATCGCCACGCTCAACCGCGAGGTCCTGCGGGCCTCGATCGGCCTCCGGTAGAGCGGAAAAGTGTGGAGGGTTAGGCACGGTCCAGAGACCGTGGACCGTGCCTAACCCTCCACCGAAAAGGAGCTCTTCGCGGTACGGCGGATCCGGCGGCGCGGGAGGATAATGGCGGCGGTGGGAAATCACCCGATCAAGGCGGACGTGACGGGATCGACGGACACGACCCGACCGGCCGGGAACGCCGCGGGGCTGAGCGCGCCGCACGGGTCACGCCTGCGTCCGGGGCACGCCGTTCCCGACCAGGTGGCGGTGATCGGCGGCGGGATGGTCGGGCTGTGCGTGGCGTGGTTCCTCCAGGACCACGGCAGGCGGGTGACGGTCTTCGACCGCGACCACCTCACCGCCGGGCCCACCTGGGCCGGAGCCGGATCGTCCTGGGGCAACGCCGGCTGGCTCACCCCGGGGCTCGCGACGCCCCTGCCGGAGCCCGCGGTCCTGCGCTACGGGCTGCGGGTGCTCCTGCGCCCGGACTCACCGGTGTACGTGCCTCCGGTCGCCGATCCGGGGCTCGCCCGCTTCATCGCCGGATTCGTCCGGCACAGCACGACCGCACGGTGGCGAACCGCCATGCGTGCGGTGGTGCCGTTGACCCGTGCTGCTCTCGGTGCCTTCGACGAGCTCGCGGCGGGCGGCGTGACCGCGCCGACCCGCGCCGCCAACCCGTTCCTGGCCGGCTATCGCGCCCGGTCCGGCCTCGACGCCCTCCTGACGGAGCTCGCCGAGATCCGGGCGACCGGCCAGCCCGTCGATGCCGAGGTGCTGGGCCCGGCGGCCGCCCGCGACCTCGAACCTCTGCTGTCCGAGCAGGTCCGGTACGTCGTGTCCGTGCATGGGCAGCGGTTCTGCGATCCCGGCCGCTTCGTCGCCGCCCTCGCCGACAGCGTCCGGGAACGCGGCGGCCTCGTGCACGAGGCGATGGCCATCGACGAGGTGCGCGAGGCAGGTGGCCGGGTGGAACTGCTCGGGCCAGGGGGGCCCGGTGGGCCTTACGACGCGGCGGTAATCGCCACCGGCGCCTGGCTTCCCCGGCTGGCCCGTCCGTTCGGGGTCCGCCTTCCCGTCCAGGCCGGTCGCGGATACAGCTTCCTGGTCGCGACCGAGCAGCCGCCGAGCGGTCCGATCTACTTCCCCACCTCCCGGGTGGCCTGCACTCCCCTGGGGGACGGCCTGCGGGTCGCCGGCATGATGGAGTTCCGCCATCCGGACGCGGCGGCCGACCCGCGGCGCATCCGGGCGGTGGTCGAGGCGACCCGCGGCCTGCTGCGCGGAGTGGACCTGGACACCCGCACCGCCGAATGGGTGGGACCACGCCCGTGCACCCCGGACGGTCTGCCGCTGATCGGCCCGACCACCTCGCCGCGTGTCTTCATCGCCGGCGGGCACGGCATGTGGGGCATCACCCTCGGCCCGGTCACCGGCCGCCTCCTCGCCGACGCCATCGCCACCGGTTCGCCCGCGGCCGAGCTGTCGCCGTTCGATCCGCTGCGTTGATGGCGAAGCGGATCAGGCCCCGATGCGGGCGACTCGATGCGAGTGAAGGGTCAGAACTCTCTGTAGTCAGAGTAGTCAGTTCTGGGCTTGAGATGACCTTTGGGATGACCAGGGAGGGACGACCGGCAGCCCCTGCACCTCCAATCGCTCCGCGACGGGCAACGGCTGCGGGCGCACGGTGAGCGCCGGGCCGCCTACCGGCTCCCGGACCTTGATTTCCAGGGTCCGGGTCTGGCCGCGATCGACGGTGAGATAGGTGGAGAGCACGGGACGCCCGGACTCGGAACCGCTGGCAAGGCCGATGGGCACACCGTCGAGCCGGGCACCGACGAGCCAGCTGCCTCGGCCCGTGTACACCGAGAGCCAGAGATTGTTCTGCGCCCGGGGATTCCCAGCGGCGTCCTTGAGATCCTGCCGGTGGCGCACATAGGCCGGCAGCCCGTCCGGGGCGGCGTTGGTGAGCCGGATCGTGATCGTCGCCACGCCGGCGCCGTTCGGCTGCCGCTGCAGGCGGTAGGTGGTCTGCCGCCGTAGCCAGTAGTCCAGCTTGCTCGCCGTCGCGTTCTGGGTGACGACCCCGAGAAACGGCCCGGGCACGTCCGGCAGCGCACCACCCAGCGCCGTGGACGAAAGAATCCGCTGCTCCTCGGCGTGGTTGCTGGATATTTCCAGCCGGCCCTCGCGAGCGGCCCGTCCCAGCGCGGTCACGAGTTTCGTCGTATCACCGGCTCCCGACTCCACGGCCGCATAGACGGCCTGACCGACCTGGGCGAAGAAGCGGTCGCGGGCGGCCGCGTCCATGATCTTGCCATAGACGCGCGACTCGACGAGATCGACCAGGTGCTCCGCGGCCACCGACGTGCCGTCGGGGAGCACCGCGGGCCGGCTCGCGGCGAGAAGATACGACAACGTCGTGGGGTCGACGCTGATCGTACCGTCGACGTCGAGGCCCGTGCCGGCCCGGTAGAACGCGCTGTAGAGCCTGCCGGCCATCGGGTAGTCGGGGGTCAGGTTGATATTCGCCCAGATACGGTCGGGCCAGAAGGCGCCGTAACGGACCGCGAACGGGACCGGCAGCCTCGTCGCGGGTCGCTGCTGGGTGGGGCCGCCCGGCAGAGCACCATTGCCCGAGATGCCGTCGAGGGACAGCCGCCCGTGCTCCGCGGTCAGCAGGCCGAACCCACCGATGATCCCCCCGTTGGCGCGGGACTCGGCCGGGTTCTGGACGATCAGCAGGTAGCGACGGGCACCGCCCCCGCCGAGCATGGCGGGACCGACCCGGGCGGCCAGAACGACGGTGCCCAGCGCACCGGACAGGCGCCGGCTCCGGTCGATCATCTCGGCGCGGGCGTCGGCGATGCCGCTGGCCCGCCCGGCCCATCCGCAGTCGGGTACGTTCTCCACTGCCGCCTGCAACGCGGAGATGGCGTTGAAGGATCGCTCGGCCGGGCGGCGGACCACGGCAAGCGCCCGGACATTGATCGTCATACGCTGGCGCAGCACCCGCGGATCGAGGGAGGGACCCAGGTCGGCCACGGCCGGCAGGCTGGTGCCGGCGACCGCGTCCACCTCTCGGATCAGTGTTGCCGCCGAGCGCAGCGGGCAGCCGGCGACGGGCAGCCGCCCGAACGCCGACCACACCGGATCCGAGGTCAGGGCCCGCGCATCGGTGGCCCGCCGCCGGATCTGCTCGAGCTGCGACCGCAACTCGGCCTCGCGGGGAAAGTCTCCGCTCAGAACCTGCCGCTGCAGGACGGCGATCCGCTGCCTGGCCTCGTCAAGACGGGACTTGGCCAGTAGTCCGCGCACGACCACCCAGGCGGTCATCGCCACCAGCACGACGAGGGCCGTCGCGACCCCGGCGGCCAGCCGGCGGTACCGGGCCCGGCGACCACGATGACGCCGGCGACCACGGCCGACGCGGTGCTGCCCCGCCCCGGCCTCGCCACCGC
>NZ_CDWRCK010000282.1:0-4951 GCF_977927595.1 Frankia sp. CcWB3 | reverse complement strand
CCGCACGGCCGTGTCCGCAGCCGACCTCGGGCTGCTGCTGCTCCGGATGACCTTCGGTCTGCTGCTCGCCGGGCACGGCGCGCAGAAGCTCTTCGGCCTGTTCGGCGGCCACGGCCTCACCGCGACCGGCAAGGGATTCGCCCAGCTGGGTTACCACCCCGGCACCTTCTTCGCCGGGCTGGCCGGCGCGTCCGAGTTCCTCGGCGGCCTCGGCCTGGCGGTGGGCCTGCTGACTCCGTTGGCGGCCGCGGCCGTGATCGGCGTGATGATCAACGCAATGATCGTGACCGCACCGAACGGACTGTGGGAAACCGACGGCGGCATGGAGTACCCGCTGTGCATCGCGGTGGTCGCGATCACGGTGGCGGCGGTCGGTGCCGGGCGGCTGGCGCTCGACCGCCTCTTCCGGCGGCGCGACGGCGGGCTGCCCGAGGCGGCCTTCGCCCTCGGCCTCGGCGGCATCAGCGCCGCCATCGTGCTGGCGGTCTAGACCGAACTTACGTGATCGTTCTCTGCCGAAAGCGGCCGTGGCCAGGGCGTTCGAAGAGTTCGAGTCGGCACGCTCGAACCAGCGTTCGAAAGTAGGCTTACGTTTCCGACAACAACCACTCTTCCCTAGGGCCTGCAGACCACTGTCGCCCGTAAACGTAGCCAAACGACGACTCATTACCGTACTCTTACCTGTGACATAAGGTGAGGGAGTAGTGACGTGCTTTTGGATGGACCGGCAGCGCGCATCCCCGCCACCGCTGCGTCGACCGTCGGCACGTCGACAGCCCATCCGCCGACGACCGCCTCGTCGACGCGAGACGCCGACCCGCTGCCAGAACCGTCGGCCCTCGGTCAAGCTGTCCTGCTCGGGATGGAGATCGACGGAGTCCAGCGACAGATCCAGCACCTGACCGACGTGCTGAAGCAGTTACGCCGCCACCGCCAGCACTGGGAAGCCGGTGACCGGGCCGAGCAGAGTGTGGTCCGAGTGCTGGTCGGTATGGACGACGCAGGGTGGCACGTGCTGCCGGACCGACGGTGGCCAGGCACCCGCCGGGCCAACATCGACGTGATCGTGGTGGGGCCTGGCGGAGTCTTCGTGGTAGACGTGAAGAACTGGCGAGAGATCACCGTCGAACGCGGCCGGTTATGGCGTGGCGACGCCGGCGCGGACGACGACGTCCGCAAACTTCTGGATCAGACCGTAGCGGTGGAGGAGGTGCTGGTAGAGGCAGGTCTGCCACCGACCGAGGTGGTTCCGCTGCTGGTTCTGGCCAGGCGGAAAAACGTCCGGGCACAACTCGACCGGGTGACGGTGCTCGGCGAGCAGGACCTAACCCGCGACCTGGCGCGTCGTGGCGCACGCCTGGCACCGGACCTCGTTGAACAACTACTGGACCGTCTGGCACGCGGTTGCCCGCCGATGCCCCGCGCCACCGCCACCGCCACGGTCGTCACGGTCACCGAGGCGCCGACCTCACGGTCTGTCCGCCGTCCGGTCGCGCGCCGGGCAGGTCCCTCTTCGAACGGTACGGCCGCGACCGAAAGCCCAGCCGCTATCGAGCGTCCCACTCGGGCCTACTGTCCAGCTCCGGCCGGGCGTCCGATTTCTTCCGAGCCGCTGTCACCGCCCGAGCAATCGGTTCCACCAGATCAGGATGCACTGCTGAGCCGCGAGGAGCTGTGGCAAGAACTTCTCGACGCCGCCGCCCGGGAGCCGATCGAGACGTGGATGACCTGGCTGCACCCGACGCAGGCCCGCCTGGCCGGCCGGCAGTGGTCGGGTCCGGCCCGCGTCCGCGGCGCGGCCGGTACCGGCAAGACGGTCGTCGCGTTGCACCGCGCCAAGTATCTGGCCGCCCGCGGGGAACGGGTGTTGTTTACCTCGCTGGTGCGCACGCTGGGGCCGGTCTACCGCGCCCTGCTGACCCGGATGGCCCCCGAGCACGTCGACCGGATCGAGTTCGCCACCGTCCACGCCGTCGCCGCACGTTGTCTTCGCGAACACGGCTTGGCAGACCGACACCAGCAGGAGGCCGCCGACACCTGTTTCTGGCGCGCCTGGGGGCAGGTCGGGCAGTTCTCGGTTCTGCCCGGGCTCGGCCTGGCTCCCGGGTACTGGAAGGACGAGATCGCGACAGTCGTCAAGGGCCGAGGCCTGACCGACTTCGAGCAGTACGCCAAGCTGGCACGCGTCGGGCGCAGCACTCCCTTGCAACCGACCCACCGACGTGCGGTGTGGGAGCTGTACGAACGGTACGAGCAGCTCCGGACAGAGCGCGGCGTCCTCGATCGCGACGACGTGCTGCTCCTGGCTCGCGACCTGGTGCGCGAGAGTTCCGACACCCGGTACGACGCGGTGATCGTTGACGAGATACAGGACCTGACGTGCGTCGGTCTGCAACTGCTGCATGCCTTCGTCGGCGACAAGCTGGACGGCCTGCTCGTGGTCGGCGATGGCCAGCAGTCCATCTATCCCGGCGGTTTCACCCTCGCCGAGGCCGGCGTCGCCGTCGTCGGACGCTCCACCGTGCTCGGGAGAAACTACCGTAATCGCGAGAAGATCCTGCGCTACGCCCAGGCGGTAGTCGCCGACGACAGCTTCGACGACCTCGACGGCGTCCAGGAACGCGGGCGGCGCGAGGTCAACGTCGACCGGCCGGGAGGCGAGATCCGCGAGGTCACGGTGTCGGGTACCGTGGCGCAGGATGCGGCGCTCTGCGAACACCTCGTGGAATTCCATGATAATCGGAACGTCCGTTACGGCGATATGGCGGTGCTCGTGCCGACGAACGCCGCGGCTGCGCGGTGGCTGCGCGTCCTCACCGATCGGGGCATTCCAGCGGTTTCCCTCAAGGAATATGACGGAACCAGCTGTGAGGCGGTCAAGGTCGGGACGTACCACCGAGTCAAGAGCCTCGACTTCGCCCACGTCTGTATTCCCGACCGCAACCTCTTCCCGAAGCCGTGGCGGCCGTCCGAGTCGGCCGACGCGTTTCGCGAGCGTACCCAGTTGGAACGCCGACAGATGTACGTGGCCATCACGAGGGCACGAGACAGCGTGTGGGCCGGTATTCGCGAGGTACCCGACTCGGACCACTCGATCCCCGCCGAGATCGGGCACAGCTCCAGGTAGGAACTCTGGAACGATCCCGCTTTCGTGGTCAGCACGTCCCCGACAACGAACTACGACATCTACGAGTACCTGCGGGTCGGCAACGGGATCGGCCCGGTGCACCGGTCATTCCTGCGGTTTGACACCAACGCGATCGAGGGCAAGCACGTCACCGCCGCGACGCTGAAGCCGCCGCGGACCCGACGCTCGACCGCCGTGCGGGCCGGTGCCCGGCCCTCCGACGGGCCGCTCCACCCAGGGATCCCGTGTGTACACAATTCCGGGTCCACTTCGAAGCTGGTCAGCCCTGGCCTGTGGACAGAGATTGACTCGAATTTCCTGCGCATCCGGGCCTCCTTCCCGACCCGACCCGCGATTACGCCTTAGGAGTCGAAATGAAATAACTTGCGCGTTTCGAACCCTCCACAGGCCTGTGACCTGTGGAGGGTTCGAAACGCGCAAGTTATTTCATTTCGACTCCTAACTGGGTTGATATATTTAGGTAATATCCGCGCGCCACCGTCTCCGGCATGTGACGCTACGTACGCGAGGTGCGATTCCATCACTAGCTCTGGGGGGAGAGGTGTTGTGGCGCTCATGCCTGTGACTCGGATGGTTGAACGGCCCCATCCGGAACAGGGAATACGGAGATCAAGGAAGCGATCGTTCCTGTCTATTGAGACGTCCACGCACCCGTTTACTGGTCCGATCGGGTAGAAAAATTGGCCAGGAGTGCGGCCGGCAGTCGAGAAAATTCCGGCCGGAACGTGCGGTGTTCTCTCCACGCCGGCACACGCAGAGATGCCTCCTGCTGACTCCTGTTTGCCGATGGCCAGGTTTTTCTCGAAACCATACAAACCTACTCCAGCCAGGAGAGGTTTCCCACACAAAATAGAATGGAGAAGACCATGGCGGAAATTGACCTCGGATTGGCCGCGGACTGGGATGAGGGCGACACCCACGGCCGAATCAGGTTGAGGCAGAACCAGAATTACCCGAACTCGCCCAAGAAGGATGTGATCATCAGCTCGCCGGTGAGCATCGAACTCTCGGTCAACACAAACTACTCCACCTCCCAGGAAGCCGACAAGATCTTCTTCACGACCCACCACGGCAACCAGAAAAAGATCATCGCAATACTGGACTCCAACGGAGACCTCTACATCGCTGGCCGCGTGATCGAAGGGCAGTCGAACCTGTCCTACGAGTAGCCCGACAGCTCGGGGTGGGCCGGCGCCGCCGCGCCCACCCCGGCACGGACGTCGCTGCCGTGCTCGCCCCGCTGGGTCTGCGGCTGTCAGCAGCCAAGACCCGGGTAGTGCACACGAGCGACGGGTTCGACTTCCTGGGGTTCCGCATCCAGCGGCGCCGCAAGCGAGGCACGAACCAGTGGTACGTCTACACCTGCATCCCTGACCGGCCCCTCAAGGCGGTGAAGGAAAAGAGCGGCCACCCGATGAGCGTCACGTTCAGCCCGACGATGCCGCTGGTCGCCACCGGGGGTACCGACACCACCGTCCGGCTGTGGCAGCTGGCGTTCCCCGACCCGCCGCGGCTCGTCGCCGCCGTCGGCTACGGCCGGCGGATCAACCAGCAGTGGGCGCGGGCGGTGGCGTTCAGCCCGGACGGCACCCTGCTGGCCACCGCCGGCGCCGACCGCGTCACCGTCCTCTGGGACCTGTGAGCGAGTCCGGGACCTGTGAACGCTTGGGACCTGTGGGTGCCGTAAGTGTCCCGGATCCGGGGCACTCCACCTGCGGACAACCCGGTGGCCGCTGCCAATGGTCCGATTTCGCAACAGTCGCGGGAGCTGCACGCTACTAGGGCCTGTTTGGGAAGTTCATC